>JBFJWV010000146.1:0-4276 GCA_041623515.1 Thermoplasmatota archaeon
GACCAGGTCTTGGTGTACGGCCCCGCCAGCGACCCTGGAAAAGTGCAGATCTGGTTGCACCCCGACTACCCAGTGCCAGTTCAAATTCTGCGCGAGCGCGTCGCCGCCACCAATGAAACGGAGGCTTCCTACGACGCCTACCGCCTGGTCGGTTTCCGTCCCGGCACCGGCGATCCTGCCCCCCCGACGCTTGGCCCCTCCATGCCCCTCGGCTCCTTGCATCCGACCGTGGACGGTAAGCCCGACCCAACCGGCCTCGAAATTGCATTCCCGTTGGCGGAGGCGTTGGCGGAGGCACGCGGCAATCCCCTCGATACACGAGAACAGTTCGACCCGCAAGGGGGGCAGGTTGCCGCGTTCCTGGACAACCCCGATGTGTACGTCCGCGCCGCGGCCCTGGAGCACCTCATCGAACAAGATTACATCCTGCGCACCTGGACGATTGGCCTCAGCGATGGCCAAACGGAAATGACGTTCACGGTCACCCGAGACGACCCGGCCGCCGGAAACCCCGCCCCGTTTGACCCGTTAGAAACGGCCGGCAACGGGGGCCGCTACGACGTGGATGACGTCGAGTCGTTTGCGCAACGAGGCCCGACAAAGGCCCAACTTCCGCCCACGCTACCCAGCGTCGGCGATGCGGCGAATGCATGGCTCCATGCGCCCCCGCCGGGCCAAGAAGAGTTGACCCCGAACGCCTACGCGTTCGCCCACGAATGTGCGAACGACGATTGCACAGAGGTCACATCATGGGTCGGCGCGGGACCGCAGACCTATGTCTCCCAACGCTCGAGGTACGGGTACGTGGCCGGCGTGTCGCCGTTCCCGCAAGACGCCGACTTCACCATCCAAGCAAGCCTGCGCAAACTCGCAGGGGACGGCTCCCTGCTCCGGACCGATGAGATTGTGCAGGAAGGACACCGCGTGAGTCTCGGTGGATTGTCCACCCCTCCGAGCGCGACGCCTCGGGGCCCGGTTGACGCGTCCAGTTCGACTTGGACGCCCCCGGCTGGCCCAATAACGGCGACGGCCGCCGGCGCCGCCGGCCTCCTTGGACTGCTCGTCTACCTGCTGCCCGCTCTGCGCCACGGCCCCCTTGCGGGGTTGTTCAGCCGCATTGAAGCCCCCCGGTTGACGCACCATCCGATGCGGGCCGGCATCATGGCGGCGGTGGAAGCGCAACCCGGGATTCACTTCACAGGACTCATGGAAACCCTCGACGCCCCCCATGGCGCGCTGCAACACCACATCGCGAAGTTGCTTCAGGGAGACTTGTTGACCTCCACCACAGACGGCCACACCACGAGCTATTTTGTGCATGGCCAAACCGACCACCGCGTGGCTGCGACAGCACCGCTGTTGAGTCGGCCCGGCGCCAGGAAGGTATTGGATGCATTGCTAGCCGGCGGCACATCCGGCCCAGACATCGCGGCGGCAACGGGATTCAGCCAATCAACCGTCAGCCATCACGTCAAGCGATTGCGCAAAGCAGGACTTGTGGATGTGGAGCGCGTCGGTCGCACCAACCAGATTCGCTTGACGTCGCTTGGGGTTCAAGCGTCGGCGTTGGCCGCCTAGCCAACGACATTGGCCGCCGTGACGACTCGGTCAACCGCCTGGTCGTGGGGCTCCACCGGCAAATCCTCCAGCAGTTGGCAGTCGAAGCCGACACCAAAGCACGCCCCCCCGACGGGCAGCAACCGGTCGTAGTACCCGCCCCCTTGCCCGAGCCGCTTGCCATCCTTCGACCAGGCCAAGCCAGGCACGATGGCGCATTCAATGGCCGATGGGCCCACTCGTGGAGCGGCTGCCGGCGGCTCCATCAAGCCGAACGCCCCCGGCATCAATTCCGTCCAGGCGGCCACATGATGCAAAACGAGCCCGCTGCCCTCCACGCGCGGAAAGCACACCCGCTTGCCGTCGCGAAACGCGGCATTGGCCAAGCTGTTGACGCTGAATTCGGGCCCCTTGTGCTTGTAGAGCAGCACCGTGGTTGCATCGCGCCAGGCGGGCTCCGCCATGATGGCGGCATTGACCAATTCCTCTTCCATCGCGCGCTGCAGGGGCTTGACCGCGGCAATGCGCTCCCGCATCTGCGTGCGCAGCGCCTCCTTGTCCACACCCTGCGCACGCTCAGGGGGCACATAGGTGTGGCCGGCTTTGCCGGGGCCCTCTCATGGGGACCCCGGCCGGGGCCGGTCCCGCTCCATTTGGTCCGCGTCGCAATGAATTGGTCCCACACGGCACATGCCTTGGGCACGAAGCGGTACGGTTGCCAAATGGGCCTTGCCGGTTCCGATCTCCGGCGGCAATCCCAATAGGCGGCCCGGGGACTTGGGCCTTGCGGCAAGGTCCCGACGGACCGAATAACGCCCGCGATGGGAAAACCGTCCGCTCGCGTCAAATACGACCCGTGCCTCGCCGCGTCATGGGAGAGCAACCCGTCGGGGATTGGCTCGCGAACTACGACGCCGGCGACATCACGATTGCCACCGCTGCGTCGCATTCATCGCTGCAAATTTTTCACGGAGCGAAGAAGCTCGGCTTCAAGACGCTCGCCTTGGCAAGCGGGGACCGGGATTTGCGCTACTACGACGCATTCCCGGAAGCACGCCCGGACGAAATCTGGCGCTTCGATGACTGGAGTGAATTGCCCGGCCGGGCCGAAGAGTTGCGTGCGCGCAATGCCATCATCGTTCCCCACGGCAGTTTGATCGAGTACATGGGCACGGCCTCCTTTGTCAAGGTCGAAGTTCCCGTGTACGGAAACCGCCACGTTTTGGACTTCGAATCGGACCGGGACAAAGAACGGGATTGGCTGGAGGCGGCCGGCGTGACCATGCCGCGCGCCATCGCGTCCCCCGCCGACATCGATGAGCCGGTGATTGTGAAGTACCACGGCGCCAAGGGAGGCAAGGGCTTCTTCATCGCAAAGAACCCCGAGGAATATGAGCGCCAAATCCAGAAGGGCGAGCCGCACACCATCCAGGAATTCGTGATGGGGACGCGGTACTACCTGCACTACTTCCACAGCCGGCTTGACGAGGACGGCTTCCAAGTGGATGGCTGCGGCCAGTTGCAAATGCTGAGCATCGACCGGCGGGACGAATCCAACATTGACGAATTGAACCGCATTGGCTCCATCAATGAATTGGCCGCCGTGGGCATCGACCCCACCTTCGTGGTCACGGGAAACATCCCCATGGTCATCCGGGAGAGCCTCCTGCCAAAGGTGTTCCAGATGGGTGAAGGCGTCGTCCGCGAATCGTACGACCGCTTCGGTGGACTCTGGGGGCCGTTCTGCTTGGAAACCATCGTGACTCCGGACCTGGAGTTCAAGGTGTTCGAAATCAGCGCCCGCATCGTGGCAGGCACCAACCCGTTCATCCAAGGCAGCCCCTACAGTGAGATGATTGGCCCGGGCATGAGCACCGGCGTCCGCATTGCCCAAGATATCCGCAAAGCCGCGGAGACCGGGCGCCTCGCAACCATTTGCACGTAGGCAGCGCCATTCGGTGGTTTTATCCACCAAGTGATGGCTCATGCTTTGTGGATGCACTCGGACGGGATGACGCCCGTCTCCTGGATCTTCAAGTTGCCTTGCGGCAAGCCGGCTTCATCGATGCCGACCTGCCCGCCGCGGCTTGAATCCTAAGGAAACAGCCCCAGCCAAAACAGGCCCATAAACAGGAAGCCAATTGCTGTGTAAATGAGGGTCAGCCAAGAGCCGATCTTCAGCAGCTTGGCGCGACGGGCCGCCGTGGCATTGCGAGCCTGGGGCTCGACTTCTGCCTCGCGGTGCGGTTCGAACTTGCTGAAGGGCACATGCGCGCCTCTTAGCGCTCACGAAAAAGCGTTGCGTAGGTTCAAGCCAAGGACCTGATTGGCCACGTGTGGGCCTCCGAGTCATCTTGGCCGAAGCCGAACTGGAGCTTGTACCCAAAGAGCTGCTTGGCCATGGCTCCGTCGAGGCGCACGCCCGCAACTTGAACCGGCCGCCCACCAGCATGCTGTTGGACCAAAACCACCACCATGCCGCCATGAAGCGGCTCCCCAACAAAGAGCGCCGCGGGCGGCCCGACATCACTCACGTGAGCTTGCTGCATTTGTTGGAGGGCCCCCTTTGCCGCGCAGGGGGGCTGGATGTTTGCGTGCACACTCGCCACCGCGAACTGATTCGGTTCAAGCCCGAGACCCGGCTGCCCCGCGGCGAAGCGCGATTCCAAGGGGTGATGAGTCGCGTGCTCAAGAAGGGGGCAAGCCAAGACGAAGACCC
>JBFJWV010000147.1:0-4273 GCA_041623515.1 Thermoplasmatota archaeon
GGGTGACGGCATCGTGCAACTCACCGACGCGAACCGCCTTGACCACACGTACCAACGGGACGGCGCTCATCGGCTGCATGTGCTGGCAGAAAACGAAGCGGGACAACAACGCAGTTGGACCACGTCGGTCCACGTGGGCGGCCAACCGCCAACATTCCTATCCGAAGCCTTCAGCGCCGAAAACCAAGAATCCACCTTCTTTACCCTCGGTCTCATCCTCACGCTCCTCTTCGCCGGCTTCGGTGCCCTGAAGCTGCGCCGCAAGCGTGGACTCCTGCGCAAAGAACTGCAAGCCGCCGACGCGATCATTCCCCGACTCAAGGACGACCCGGACAAGCTCCGTGAAGCCCTGCGTGACCATCGCGCCCGCGCCCGTCGCTTGTTCCTGCAAGGCCGGCTCGACGAAGGTTCGACGGGAATCCTCGAACGGCACATCGATGAATTGCTGCGTGACCATCGACTCAGCAAAGTGGAAGCTGACCTTTCCTTCTTGCCGCATGGTTTGTTCCGTTCAATGCAGGAAATGCTGCGCGACGCCAAGGTCACGCAATTGGAGCGCAACAATTTCTTGATTGCATTGGACGCGGACGGGCATTTGACGGGGGCTGAGAAGAAGCGTGTGAAGCGCCACGTGGAGACGTGGCATCGGGAGGATGTGGCGTGAAGCGGTCGGTACTGGCAGTCGCTCTGGTCCTGGTGCTTTGTGTGCCGGGTTTGGCCGGCATTGACGACGGAGGCACGGAGCCAGTGGGTCCCGAATGGTTGGATTTGGCGGTGCGCGTCGCGATTGATGCCGAATCGCCCAACTTTGTTTACGATCGGTGGACCGTGGAAGATGCCGTGTACGCATTCTTGGTGCACGACCCCGACGGGCCTGATCCCCTGGCACCTTGGACCCTGTACCGCGTGGACCCGCACAGAGGCCAAGTGGACGCCATTGCGGAACTCCCGTCCTCCAATTCGAATCTTGAGTCGGACGCCGAGCGCCTGTACACCGTGTCCGGCACCGACTTGGTGGCGCTGGCCATCCCAACCGGCGAAATCGTCTGGCAGCAGCCCATTGCGGTCGGCCCCGGCGAGAATTTGGATTTCGGGTGTCCCGGACTCGCCGTGCAGTCGGACGTTGTGGTCATTGGATGCCCCACAAATGGCCGCCAAGTGATGGTTTCTGCGTTCACGGTGGATGATGGCGAGCCGCTATGGTCGACGCTCCTGGCGTGCTCCGTGACGGAGGTCATTGGACCCGATGTTTATTGCGGAGTGGAGGCGGCCTTCGCGAGCGTCGCCCTTGGGTTCACGCAAGACGCCGTCGTCGTCGCGGCCTCGGGGTCCCCCTCGGGTGGCATCTTCATGGCGGCGGCCATGGAACGAGCCACCGGTGCGACGCGATGGAGCACCTTCCAAGGTGGCGGGGATGCGACGGACCAAGATTATGCGTTCAAACACCTTCAACTCAGCGTCGAAATTGCTGCGATGGACGACCAGGCCATCATCGGCTCGTTGGACAGGATCTTCAGCATCGACCTTTCCACAGGGGCCGAGACGTGGCGCTATCCGCCACAAGGGGTCGTGCCGCCTTACAACCCCAACATCTGGGGCGATGTTCACGTGGCCGAGGGGAATGGCGGTTACTACGCCCCGTTCGCACATCGATTGCACCGGTTCACCCCGGCCGGCACGCTGGAATGGCCCGCTCGCCCCGAGGCGGCGGACACCAGTCTGAACCTGGGAGAGGATGGTCTCTGGGTGGGCGAAGAATTGGTTTGGAGCGCTGCAGCCACGGGGCTTGCCATATTGTCCGCCCGTGATGGCTCGGTTCACGATGAAATTCCTGTTTCGGAAAACTACAATGGTGCCACGTTGAACAACGGCTGGCTGGCGTTGCTTTCGCAGCCCCCGAGTCGGAGCTACGATTCAGGCTTTGTCGACGACACCCGGGAACGGTTGGGGCCCACCTACGTGTCCATCTACGGGCAAACCATGGCAAGCATCCAACCCGACATCGATATCAGCGCCGCGTACCCGCCCCTGGGGCGCGCGGTCACCATCGATGCAACCGGCACGGTGCCGGGCTTGCTGGCCGAGGATTTGCGCTTCACGGTCCATTGGGGCGATGGTGCCACCGACAGCGGTCCGGGTCCGGTTTTCCAACACGCGTACGATGAAGCGGGCGACGTCACCGTTGTCGTGCGCGCCACCAACAGCGCCGGCCAGCAAAGCACCTGGTCCACGGAAATCCACCCAGGCATTGCAGAACCCAACTTCATTTCCGACGCGTTCAGCCCCGAGAACCAAGAATCCACGTTCTTCACCCTGGGTATCATCCTGACGCTCATCTTCGCCGGCCTGGGCGCGTTGCGGATTCGGCGCAAGCGGGGCCTGCTGCGCAAGGAAATGCAGGTGGCCGATGGCACGGTGGCGCGACTGAGATCGGACCCGGACAAGCTCCGCGAAGCCCTGCGGGACCACCGAGCACGAGCCCGCCGATTGTTCCTGCAAGGCCGACTTGACGAAGGCTCCACGGGGATCCTTGAACGGCACATCGACGAACTCCTGCGCGACCATCGACTCAGCAAAGTGGAAGCTGACCTTTCGTTCTTGCCGCATGGTTTGTTTAGGTCCATGCAGGAAATGCTCCGGGATGCACGCGTGACGCAGCTGGAACGCAACAATTTCTTGATTGCTCTCGACGCGGACGGGCACCTTTCGCCCGGCGAGAAGAAGCGGGTCAAGCGCCACGTGGAGACGTGGCATCGGGAGGATGTGGCGTGAAACCGGCGGCTTGGCTGGCGCTGTTGCTGCTGGTGCCCGTGATGGGTGCCACGGATTTTTCGGGGCGTTACGGGAACGGGGGTGCTACGGGGGCCATCGACGTTTCCGGCCCCGAGTGGCTCGACAAATCGTTCAGTGTCCAATTCCTTGGCGACTCATCGAGCGCGCATCCGCCGGCAGTCGTCATTGTGGATGATGTCGCGTATTTCGTGTCTGAGTTTGATGATGACGCCGGGCCGGGGTCGCTCCAGGGGCGGCTGCACTACCTGGATTTGGCAACGGGCGACCACGGCGTGGCGGTGGCGTTCCCGGGGGATTCCCATGCGGGACTGAGCCATGCCGATGGCGTCATTGTGGGCGTCGTCGCCGACACGGTGTTTGCATGGGAGCCATCCAAGCAGGGGACGCGCTGGGAAACCGGGATTCCTGGCTCCGCCACAGCCCAGTGGTGCAGATCCAGTGCCGCGGCGGCCAATTTGGTCGTCATCGGGTGTGGACAAGCCGAAACCTACGTCTTCCACGGGCTCGCGCTCGATTCGGGTCAGTTGCTGTGGAGCCTCACCCGCGAAGATATCCTGTTGGATTTTGTTGACCCCGTCGAGTTGTTCAGCGGCCATGTGGGGGCGGAGGTGACAAACTTTGAGGTGGACCTGGCAATGGATGGCGAACATGTTGTTCTGGTTGCCACCGGCAACCCTTCGAGCAATGCCGTCATGATGGCAGTGGTGGGTCACGATGGGCGCCTGCTGCGGGTTCAGAACGTGTTCCAAGGGTCTGGCTCGGATGCCTCGATGGAGGATTCTTTTGAGAGTACGCTTGACGTGCCCGTGCGGCCCGCCCTATTGAACGGGAACATTTACCTGGCACTGCCCGCCGGGGTGCGTGCGTACGATTTGCAGGCCGGCAATCAATTGTGGGAAGTGACGGGCATTCGCGGAGACCTTGCTCCGTTGGCCGCCACCGACGCAGCCATTTTCACGCGCATCAATGATTACGTGTACCGGGTCACTCCGGACGGCCGCATCGTGTGGCCATTGGATGAATCCACGGCCTCCCCAAGGCCGGGCATCGGGGGAACCGGTTTGCTGGGGGGAAATGAACGATTGTACACCGCAGGCAGTTCCACCGTCCGCATCGTGGACAAAGCCACGGGCGAATTCTTGGACTCCATCAACCTCGGTTCCGGCATCCAATCCGTGGCTTTGACGGATGGCGCCCTGGTTGTTCTGCAAAATCCTCCCCTGGTCAGCGTGTTCGCCGACCCCGAAGAATTTCTTGAGCGTCAAACCACGGCGCAGGAGACGCTTACCTTGCATGTGTTGGGGACAACGCCGCTGAGCATCAAGGCCGACGCAACCCTCTCGACACAATACCCTGCGGTCGGCGATGCGGTTCGCATCGATGCGGCCATCACCCGGCCCGGTGCGTTCTCGGACAACACCAGCTTCATCGTTGCCTGGGGCGACGGCACCGAATCGCGGGGGCCAGGCCCCGTGTTTGA
>JBFJWV010000148.1:0-4259 GCA_041623515.1 Thermoplasmatota archaeon
CTTGGTCAACAGGTCAATCACTTCGTCGCTGCCGTTGCCGGCCACGAAGTTTTCGGGCGCCAAATGGTGCCATTGGGCCAGGGCCGCCATCAACCCGTCCGCGTCCCGGGTGGGATATTGGTCCACGTCCGGAACGGTCACTTGGTCCAGTGCGGGGTTGCGGCCCCAGAGATTCGTGTTTTGATCCAGGCGCAGCGGATTGCCATCCAACGGAGCCGCATAATATGGGCTCAAGTCGCGCACGGCCGGCCGCGTCCACGATGCGATGCGCTCGGCGCGCGTCACAAGCGGGCCTCCACGGCGTCCGCATGCCCGTGCAGGCCTTCCGCCCGGGCCAGGGTGACCACGTCGGAACGGATGCTGTGAAGCCCCTCTGGTGTCAATTCTTGCCACGTGACCCATTTGCAAAAGTCCTCGACGCCAAGGCCGCCCGTCGTCGCGGCGTAGCCCATGGTTGGCAACACGTGGTTCGTTCCGCTACCATAGTCGCCAACCGGAACGGGCGCATAGGGGCCGATGAAGATGCTTCCCGCGTTGCGAATTTGTTGTGCCAGGGCCGATGCGTTGGTGGTATGAATTTCAACGTGCTCAGCCGCGTAGTCATTGGCAAAGGCAACCAAATCGGAGGCGCCAGCCGTTGCAATCAATCCATGCTGTTGCAGGCTGGCAAGAATGGTTTCGCTGCGCGATGCTGCACGGGCGCGTGCCGGAAGTTCCTCTGCCACGGCCTGAGCCAAGGCTTCGTCGGTGGCCAACAGGATGCATTGGGCGTCCGGGTCGTGCTCGGCTTGCGCCACCATGTCGGCGGCAATCCACTGGGCATTGGCGGAGGCATCCGCCAGCACCAGAAGCTCGCTAGGCCCCGCGGGGCTGTCGATGCGGACCTCCGATTGCAGCTGCTGCTTCGCTGCCGTCACGTAGGCGTTGCCGGGCCCAACGATGCAGTCGACGCGAGGCACTTGCTCCGTTCCCAGCGCCAGCGCCGCAATCGCTTGCGCCCCGCCGGCGCGCAGAATGTCCGTCGCGCCTGCGACCTTGGCAGCGTACAAAACGGCCGGATCAACGGCGCCATCTGCACCGGGCGGGGTGACCACGATGATGCGCTCGACGCCCGCCAATGCGGCAGGCACCACGGTCATCAGTACCGTGCTTGGGTACGATGCGCGACCGCCTGGAACGTAGCACGCGGCGCGGGCCAGCGGCACGGGCCGACGGCCCAGGGTGACACCGGGCGTCACTTCCATGGTGCTGGCGCGAGGCACCTGCTCGGCGTGGAAGGTGCGGATGCGCTGCAAATTGCCGTCGATGGCTGCACGGACGTCGGCCGGGCAGGCCGCCGCGCCCGCATCCCACTTGTTGCGGTCCAAGAAAGGCTGTTCGAGGCGCACGCCGTCCAAGGACTCGGTCCATCGTTGCAGCGCCGCGTCGCCTTCGGTGCGGACATCGGCCACGATGCGCGCCACATCTTGGGCGACCGCTTCGTTGCGGCTTTGCCGCCGGTTGCACACGGCATTTGCGTCGATGTCGGCCAGCCGCTGCACGTCAATCATCAATTCACCAGCCGGTCAATGGGCAGAATCAAGATGCCTTGGCCACCCAATTCTTTGAGCCGGTGCACGGCATCGAAAACTTCGTTCTCGTTGACGACAACTTGGATGGCAACCATGTCCGGGTTGCCGGCGATGTCCACCACGGTGGGTCCGGCAAGCCCGGGCAGGAATTGCCTCACCGCGTCCAGTTCGGTGCGTGGTAGGTCTGCCATGAGGTAGCGCTTGTCTTGGGCCGCGACGACCGAATCCAGCGCGAAGCGAAGCCGGTCCAATTCTTCGGCCACGGCCGACTCCAACGAAGGGGCGGCAACGAGGTGGCACGTGGACTCCAGGATGGTGCCAATTTCGCGCAGGTGGTTCATGGCGAGCGTGCTGCCGCTGCTTGTGAGATCCGTGATGGCTTCGGCGACGCCGAGCGCAGGAGTCACTTCGCACGCCCCAGTCACCTCCACGACGCGAACCGATTTGCCCATGCTGCCAAAGTATTCCTGCGTCAGGCGCGGGAAGCTGGTTGCGATGCGGCATGCGTCCGGCAGGCTTTCGGGCTCCGTGGCCGGGTGCTCTTGGGGTACCGCAGCAATGAGGCGGCAGCGGCCAAATCCGAGATCAATCAGCAGGTTCAGCGGGGCACCGGATTCCCGAACCACATCCAGTCCCGTGATGCCGGCATCCACGGTTCCGTCCGCGACAAAGCCGGGAATGTCTTTGGCGCGCAAGTACATGACTTGCAGGCGCCCGTCCAGCGCGGTCGCAAACAACTTGCGGTCGCTCGACCCGCGCAGATGAATGCCGGCGCGGCGCAGGAGGCGGACGGTGTCGTCGCAAAGACGTCCTTTGTTTGGGATTGCTATACGCAGTGGCCTGGTCATGGCTATGCCTCACGGCAAAAAAATCGGGGCGGCACCGGAGCTTCAACTAGGCATGATGCAGATGGATTGCAACATGGCTCACGGGCACGAATGGCAACTGGCCGAACGACTACTTGAATAAATCGCTGGGCCGGCATCATCCGTCACTCAAGGAGCCCACGCTCGCGCGCCCACTCGGCATTCAGGATGGATTGGCCCGCCGCGCCACGCACCGTGTTGTGGCCGAGCAGCACGAAACGGAGGTGGGGCCCACCGACGCGAATGCGCCCGACGCCGACCGCCATGCCGTTTTCCAGCATCAAGTCATGTTTGGGCTGCGGACGGTTCGCTTCGGTGAGCACGTGAATGGGTTGGTGCGGCGCACTGGGAAGGTTGCGCATGGCTTCCGGGCCCCGGAAACTAGCGAAGGCCTCCGCCACCTCCGCGTCACTAACGGGCCGATTCAAGACAACATGGACCGATTCCAAGTGACCGTCGGGAACGTCCACGCGGGTGCACGTTGCCCGGATGGGGAATTGGGTGCCCAATACCTTGTGGGGCTCGGTTTGCAGTTTGTCCTCTTCGCCGTCAATGTGGGGCAGGACATTGGATTCGGAATCCAATTGCACCGTGGCGGGGTTTCCGGCGCCGCTGAGCGCCTGCATGGTGGTGACATCCACGCTGTGGATGCCGAATGCGGCGTGGAGGGGTGCCAAGGCCAAGGTGAGGATGATGCCGCTGCAGTTGCCATTGGCCACCACAAAGCCGGGCCCTTCCGGATTCAAGGCATGCCCATTGATTTCCGGAATGAGAAGCGGCACGTCCGGCTCCATGCGCAAGTCCCGTGCGTTGGTGAACACGCGGAATCCGCGGGCAGCCAAGGCGCGCTCGATGGCGCCAGCTTGGCCTCCCGGCAATGCACTGAATACCACGGGTGTGACGGACGGGTCCAAGTCATCCATGTTTTGCAACGCCAACGCTTCAACGGATTTCGGAACGGTCCCTGGCAAGAACCACTTCACGCGTGCGCCGTATGGTTGCCCCGCCGCAGCAGGGGATGCCACCACGGCCGCAACTTGGAACCAGGGGTGCTGCTGCAGCAAATGGATGAACCGTTGCCCCACCGCTCCGGTTGCCCCCAAGACTGCGCATCCAATGCGTGTCACGGACCCTCCAGGAAGACTTGGTGCAGACCCTGCAAGGCCGCCTCGCGTTGGTTGCCGGGAACAATGAAATCAATGGCGATTTCGCTCGCGCCCAGACTGATCATCTCCACGTTGACGCCCCGTTGACTCACGGCATCCAGGATTTTGGCGGCACTGCCGGGGGTTTCCCCGAGGCCTCGTCCGACAACGCAGACCAGGCTGCGATCGCGCAGCACTTCGACGCTGCGGATGCTGCCACCGACCAATGGTTGCAGCGCGGCGGCGGCGTCATCCGCTTGTTCGTCGGCAATCAACAACGCAAACGTCGCTTGGCTGTTGGCCATGTTCAGCACGTTGACGTTGGCGTCTCCGAGGGCTTCGAAAACCCGCCGTGCAATGCCGGGCGTGTACCCCATCCCGGGCCCATTGAGACGCACGACGGCCAATTCAGCACGGCTGGCTGCGCTGCGCACCATGCGGTTGCTGCGGGGTGCATCCTGTTGAATGACCGTTCCCACGGCACCCTCGTTGCCCAAGTGGCGGATGCGGATGGGGATGCCTCGCTCGGCAACGGGTTCGACGGCACGGGGGTGCAAGACCCGCGCCCCAAAGTAGGCCAGCTCGGCCGCCTCTTGGTAATCCAGTTCGGCAACCAGAGCCGCTGCCGGAACCGCTTTGGGGTCCGCTGTGAGGAATCCGGGCACGTCCTTCCACAA
>JBFJWV010000149.1:0-4245 GCA_041623515.1 Thermoplasmatota archaeon
GCGACGGCGGACTTGCGTGCGGCCATCGCGGCGCATGTGGGGCACCCCGAAGACCACGTCATGGCCACGGTGGGCACCACCGGCGCCAACCTGGTGACGACACTGTGGGCGCACAAGCCGGGCGGAAACATCGTCGTGGAATCCCCCGTGTACAGCCCCCTGGAAGCGACGGCAGCCGGGGTCGGCGCGGAGGTCCGTCGTGTCCAGCGGGATGCCGACCAAGAATGGTGGCTCGACCCCGATGCGGTCAACGAAGCGACCGATTCCAACACCCATCTCATCGTGCTGGCGAGTCCCAACAATCCCACCCAGGCAACCGCATCCGCTGCCGACTTGCGAGCACTCGGCGAGATTGCAGAAGACCGGGATGCGCATGTGTTGGTGGATCAGGTGTACGCGGAATTGACGGACGCGCCGCGTGCCGCGGGGTTGCATCCACGCATTGTCGCCACGGCCGGCTTCAACAAATCGTGGGGCCTTCCGGCCATTCGCGTTGGCTGGTTGGTGGCGCAGCCGGAGGTGGTGGCCGAATTGCAAAATGTCCACATGCAGGCCTTGATGAGTCCTGGTTCCAGCTTGGAAGCCATGGCGGCCCGCCTGCTGCCCATGGCCCATCACTGCCGGCAGCAACTCGAAGAGAGGCTCGGGGAAACCTTGCCCATTTACCAGCAATGGCTGGAAGACACGCCGGGCGTTGCCGATGTGGCGCCCCATCACTTGACCGCGTTTCCAAAGCTGCCCGTGGAGGACTCGGCTGCGTTTTGCGTGAAGGTGGCCGCCGATCCAGGCGTCGCCATGGTCCCGGGGGATTTTTTCGGCCGACCCGGCCACGCACGCGTCGGCTTGGGCGGGCCACCCGACATCCTTGCGGCTGGCTTGCAGGCCCTCGCCGGATGCCTTCCGTAGGCTTTTCATCGAGCCGCCAGTGGCCGTCTCCGTGAGTGCCATTCGGTCCGTCCATGCCCGCGAAGTTCTCGACTCCCGGGGCAACCCAACCGTTGAGGTGCAGGTGGAAACTGCGGACGGCGCCATCGGCCGCGCCATTGTCCCCAGCGGTGCCAGCACCGGCACGCACGAGGCCGTTGAGCTGCGTGACGGCGGCAATCGTTACCTCGGCAAGGGCGTCCAAAACGCCGTGCGCAACGTGAACAATGAGCTGGCGCGGACCGCCATTGGAATCAACGTCCACGACCAAGGCAAGCTGGATGCCGCCATGATTCGCCTGGATGGCACCGCCAACAAGGGCAAGCTGGGGGCCAATGGAATTTTGGGCGTCAGCTTGGCGGCGGCACGCGCAGCCGCGGCCGAAGCGGGCCAGCCTCTGTTTGCGCATTTGGACGGCGGGGGCACCACGCTTCCCGTTCCGCTGATGAACATCCTCAATGGCGGCGAGCACGCCGACAACAACGTCAGCATTCAGGAATTCATGATTGCGCCCGTTGGCGCCGACACGTTCCGTGAAGCGCTTCGCATGGGCGTCGAAGTGTACCACCACCTCAAGGCCGGCCTCAAGGCAGACGGGCTCAACACCGCGGTCGGTGATGAAGGCGGCTTCGCGCCCAATTTGCCCAGCAACGCGGCTGCCCTCGAATACATCGAAGGCGCCATTGGCAAAGCGGGATACGAAGTGGGCAAGGACATTTTGTTGGCCTTGGATGTGGCCAGCAGCGAGTTCCACGATGCCGGCGCGGGCACCTACGACTTCGGCGTTGACGGTGTCAAGGACGCCGATGGAACCGTCGATTTCTACGCGGATTTGGCGGACCGCTTCCCAATCATCAGCATCGAGGATGGCATGGCGGAAGACGATCACGCCGGCTGGCAGGCGCTCACGACGCGGATGGGCAAACAATGCCAACTTGTTGGGGACGACTTGTTCGTCACGAACACCCAGCGCGTCAAGGAAGGCATCGCGGACGGGGAAGCCAACAGCTTGCTCGTGAAGGTCAATCAAATCGGCACGCTCACCGAAACGCTGGACGTCATGCGGCTGGTCGAGGACAACGGCTGGACCAACGTGGTCAGCCACCGCAGCGGCGAAACCGAAGATGCAACCATTGCGCACATCGCCGTCGCCACGGACGCTGGCCAAAACAAGCCGGGGGCTCCGGCGCGCAGCGACCGGGTCGCCAAGTACAACGAATTGCTCCGCATTGAGGAGGCGCTTGGCAGCGCCGCCCACTACCCCGGTGCCAAGGTGTACGGAAACCTCGCATGATGCGCACCACGATTCTGTTGCTGCTGATGTTGGCCAGTCCGGCCGCTTTGAGCGGTTGCATGTGCGAGCCATTGGTCGAGGTTCGTCACTGTCGAGAGCACCAGAATCATTGCGCGCCCGATGCTGATGACGTGCGGCCATGGACGCCCGAGGATGCTGCACAATTCCCAGAAGTTGACGCCTGGATTCGCAGCTTGGAGGTGGGCACCCATGGCCACGTGGATTACACTCCGGAGCAAGAAGATGCATTCTGGGCCTACTGGGGCTTGGACAACAGCGCCGGCGACCAACAATTGTTTGTTTCGCATGATGGCGGCATCTTCCGGTTGCGCGTACTGACCTGCGACGGCTCCATCATCTAGATTCCGGTGGTTCCACGGGTTCCACTCGAAGGGCACCCAAACCTTATGGTGCTCGCATCGGTTCTGTTCTCCTAAGAGAGAGCCCCGGCTCTTTCAGGGATGCACATGAAGGACATTATCCGCGACGCGGTAGCCCGCGCCGAGCAGGAGCAGAAGGCGTTCAGCCAGGCCGCGGCCACCGCAACGGTGCCCGCCCGTGAAAACAACACTGAGGTCGCTGAAGGCGACTCGGCGAGCCTGGAGAACATCATGCACAGTTTGGTGACGCGCATCACCGTCGTTGGTTGCGGCGGCGGTGGCAGCAACACCATTGCGCGCTGCGGCGAAGAAGACCTGGGCGACATCGGGTTGGTTGCCCTGAACACCGACGCCCAGCATTTGCTCGCAAGCAAGAGCCCCCACAAGATTCTCATCGGTCGCCACTTGACGCGCGGCCTGGGTGCCGGCAGCTTGCCCCAAGTGGGCGAGGAAGCCGCCACAGAAACCGAGGAAGACATCCGCGCCGCCATCACGGGCAGTGACATGGTCTTCGTTACATGCGGCCTGGGCGGAGGCACCGGAACCGGCAGCGCGCCCGTGGTGGCCCGCCTGGCGCGGGAAGCGGGTGCGTTGACCATTGCCGTTTGCACCCTGCCGTTCAGCGTGGAAGGCGCCGTCCGAATGGAAAACGCGGAAGCTGGCCTGCAGCGCCTCCGCGATGTGTGCGACACGGTCATCGTTGTCCCCAACGACAAACTTCTCGAAATTGCGCCCAAGCTGCCCATGGGTGCGGCGTTCAAGGTGGCCGACGAGCTGCTCATGCGCTCCATCAAGGGCATCACCGAAATGATCACCAAGCCCGGCCTTGTCAACCTCGACTTCGCCGACTTGAAGACCATCATGAAGCGCGGTGGCGTCGCCATGATTGGCCTCGGGGAATCCGACGGCAAAGACCGGGCCATTGAATCCGTGAGTGAGGCACTCAGCAGCCCGCTGCTGGATGTGGACATCACCGATGCGACTGGTGCGTTGGTCAACGTGGTTGGCGGCCCCGACATGACGCTGCAAGAGGCGGAAGCGGTCGTGGAAGAAATCTACAACCGCATCAACCCGGACGCGCGCATCATTTGGGGAACCAGCGTGGATCCCTCCCTGGAGCGCACCATCCGGACCATGTTGGTCATCACCGGCGTACGGTCCAAGCAAATCCTTGGCCCGACCGAAAAGCGCCAAGCGGCCAAACGCAAGGACGTTGGCATCGACTTCGTTCTCTAAGGAATCCGGACGTCGCCGCGCGCGGGCCTTCAGTCGGCCGCGGGCACATCCTCAAGCCGGTTGCCGAAGCATGGCCCCGTCGGGTTGGGAATCGCATCGGCGGGTCCGGTTGCGCCATCGTGCACGACCACGGTGTTGAGGAAAACCAATGCATCGCCGTACAATCGGTGGCCCGAGCGCTCTTCGCGGGTGTACGCCGCCTCCGGTTGCAGCAGCGCCACGTTGGTGCTTCCTTCAGCTTGCATCTTGAGCAGGCTGTTGTAACCCGGAATGGTGGGGAAGTAGCACGCATCCTGGGACGCCGCTGGCTGCTCATCGCCGCTTTGGTCGTACACATACACGGTCAATGGCGCGGTGCCGTCCGATGCGCTGGTCCAGCCCTCGCCGTGGGGAAACGACGGGTCGTGCAAC
>JBFJWV010000150.1:0-4238 GCA_041623515.1 Thermoplasmatota archaeon
GCGACACGCAGGTGTTCGTCAGCAGCGAGGCCGAAGAGTCCATTCACAAACACAATGCGTACGCCGAACGACTGACGCGACTGGAGGATTTGCACGCATGACCGCGCCCTTCACTGTCTTCTTGGACCGTGACGGTGTGTTCGACCGACTGAAGCTTCCCGGTGTGGTTCGCTGGCATGACTTCGAATGGCTGCCGGGCGCGAAGGAAGCGTTCGCCCGGCTCAACCGGCCGGATGTGCAGTCCTGCATGTGCACCAACCAGCCGCTGGTCGGCCACTTGATGGCGACCCGGGGCATGGTCGAGCACGTCAACGGCACCATGCAGCAAGAACTCGCCGCCGCCGGTGGGCGCCTGGACCGCGTCGAAATCGCGTACGCGCCCGTTTGGTTCCCCAGTCGCCGCCGCAAGCCCCGGCCGGGCATGCTCCACGATGGGGCCAAATGGTTCGAAGCCAACATGGCGCCGGTGGACAAGAGCCGCGCCGTCATGGTTGGCGACACCATCAAAGACGCGAAGGCCGCCGCTGCCTTCGGAATCCCTGCCATTTTGCTGGCCACTACCCACACGGAGGAAACCCTGCGTCAGAAGGCGGACGCGGCGCAGGTCCCCGTGGAGGCAATCCTTGATGGGCTGCCGGCCGCCGTGGATTGGATTTTGCAGCGCGTCTGACGCGGTTGCAAGCCTTCATCATGGTCGCCGGGCCTGCGCCACTTGGATGGATGTCCTGGATGCTGGCGTCTACGTCGCCAAGTGGGAAGCAGAGATTCCCACCGAGGTGCGGACGGTCCTGTGGGGCCCCTTGCAGGCCAAGGAAATGGGCTTCGATGGTTGGGAGTGCCAAGATGGCGGTGAAACCGGCTTCGTGTACCATCACCCCCACGTCAAGCTGGCCGCTGGGTACGGCACATCCACCCTCATCATGGTCAACCGCCTGAAGCGGGCGTTCCTGACCGTCTATTTCGGAGGCTACCCGGCAAATGTCAAGCCGGAGCAAAGGGCGCTCGATGCCCGCAAGGTCGTCACGGCCGCCGAAATGTTTCTCGGGCGGCTCGCCAAGGGCCCGGTTTCGTTCGTGTTCCAAGGAGAAACCGCTCTGGTGGACAACCTGAAGGCGGGTCCGGCAGCGCAAATGGCCTCGTCCAGTGCAGCCCCCGAGAACCCTGGTGAGCGGCGCTACGGTCGCCGCATGGGTGGCCGTCGCACTCCCATCGAGGAAGCATAGCACGGAAGGGCGGCCAACAGGAGAACGCGCCCCCATTTCATGTGGAATATGCTCATATAGGGGTCCCGAGTCGGCCGCCAAGCCGTAGGAGGACTTGGCTGGGCTCCGTCAGGAGCCAGTCGAGTCCGCACGAACTACGGAGGTGATACCATACCAGAGCAAGCAATCGTCGAAGCCGTGACCCAAGCCCTCGAGCAGGGCAAGGGAGCCGGCCGCAAGTTCACGCAAACCGTGGACTTGGCGATCACTCTGAAGAACGTCGACCTGAACCTTCCCAAGAACCGCATCGATGAGGAGATCATTCTCCCCAAAGGTCGCGGCAAGGAAGCCAAGGTCGGTGTGTTCGCTCAGGGTGAAGGTGCGAGTCTCGCCAAGGAAGTCGCGGACATCGTGATCCAACCGGATCAGTTCGAAGACCTCCAGAAGGACAAGCGGGAATTCAAGAAGACCGCGAACAGCATGCATTACTTCCTTGCCGAAGCGCCCCTCATGGCGCAAATCGGTAAGACGTTGGGTGTTGTTCTCGGTCCCCGCGGCAAAATGCCGCGCCCGCTGCCTCCCGGCGCTGACCCGTCACCGCAAATCGCCAACCTGCGCAATACTGTGAAGGTCCGCTCGAAGGACAAGAAAGCGTTCCACTGCATCGCCGGTACCGAGGACATGTCCGTTGAGGACTTGACCGAGAACATCGAAGCGATCCTGAAACGTGTCGAAGACCGTCTCGAGCACGGCCGCATGAACATTGACAGTCTGTACCTGAAGACCACGATGGGTCCCAGCGTGAGGCTGATCTGATGGCTGGTGATTTCCAAGCCGTCGTCGCCCCCTGGAAAAAGGACGAGGTCAAGCGCCTCGCCAAGATCCTGACCAGCAACGAAGTTGTTGGCGTCGCCAAGATTGGTGGCATTCCTGCACCTCAAATGCAGGAAATGCGCGCCAGCCTGCGTGACGACGTGCAGATTGTCGGTACCAAGAACCGTCTCCTGAAGCTCGCCATCGCTGAGGCTGCCAAGAGCAAGCCCGGCTTGGAAGGGCTGACGGACCAAGTTGACGGACAAATGGCAGTCATTGCGACCGACATGAACCCGTTCAAGCTGTACAAGCAACTCCAAGCCGGCGCCACCATGGCCCCGGTGAAGGGTGGCAGTCCAGCGCCCAACGACATTGAGGTCAAGAAGGGCCCGACTCCGTTCGGTCCCGGCCCCATCGTCGGTGAGTTCCAGAAAGTTGGCATCCCCGCCAAGATTGAAGGGCCCAAGGTCGTCATCACGAAGACCACGACGCCCGTCAAGGAAGGCGAGATTGTCAGCGCTGAGCTGGCCTTGATGCTGGCCAAGCTGGAAATCAAGCCGGTGGAACTCAAGATTGACCTCAAGGCAGCTTTCGAAGTTGACACCATGTTCACGCCAGATGTTCTGGCCGTGGATGACGAGAAGGTCTACGGCGATGTCCTGACGGGCATCCGCACGGCCCTCGAGGTGTGCTTGGACGCCGCCTGGCCCACCAGCATCAGCAGCAAGCCGCTGTTGACGCGGGCCATCAAGACCGCTGCAGCCGTTTCCTTGGAAGCGGGCGTCGAGTTCGACGACGCAGCGGCTCAAGCCTACGCCGGCATGCTCGCTGGCATGGGCAAGAAGCCAGAAGATCTCTCGGACGAACTCAAGGAACGTCTGGGAGAACACCTTTCGATTTTGGACGCCGCTCCGGTCGCCGCCGCCCCTGCTGAAGCAGCCGCGGAAGAGCCCGAAGAGGAAGAAGAAGACGAAGGTGTGAGCGAAGATGAAGCAGCGGCCGGACTCGGCGCGTTGTTCGGATAAAGGAGTGTAACAAACATGGAATACGTGTACAGTGCGCTGCTCCTCAACAGCGCCGAGAAGGAAGTGAACGAAGAGAACATCACCGCAGTCCTGAAGGCTGCTGGCATCGAAGCCGATGCTGGCCGCGTGAAGGCCCTGGTCGCCGCCCTCGATGGCGTTGACTTTGCTGCCGCAATGGAAGCCGCCACCGCGGCTCCCGTCGCTGCTGCTGCCGGTGCCCCTGCCGCTGCCGCGGAAGAAGCACCCGCTGAAGAAGAGGAAGAGGACGACGGCGTTTCGGAAGACGAAGCAGCCGCTGGCCTCGGCGCTCTCTTCGGTTAAGTTCTCGAAGCAATCTTCGACAATCTGGTCTTCGGACCTCCCTTTCCCCCTTTCCCCTTCCCTTTTGTTTGACCAATCAAGAAGCGGTTACGCCGTCGATTCGCGGTTATTCGTTTGCCGCGTTTTGGACGCGTTTGTGGTCGCGCCAGAAGTCAATTCCCGCCAGGATGAATACCATGGCCGCGGCAAAGCCTGCGAGAATCCAGCCAATTTGCGGGTGGACGCCGTCCAGCAATGCGATGAGTTGATCGAACGCAAAGGTCCAGATGGCGGCGGTCACGATGGTTGCGATGATGACGGGGGCCAGCATCCGCGCCGTGCGCAGGCCGGCCAATCGGCCCAGAACCAAGGCGATGTAGGGGCCGTTAACCAAGAATGGAAGGAGCATGAAGATGCCGAGTCCAAGGGGCCCCCAGCGATTGACATACTTGCGGTGCTCGGCGGCCTTCTCTTCGATGAGACGGATGCGGCGCATCAAGTAGCGGTCGCTCTCGTGAAACCGGTGCAGGATATACAGGAAAATCGGGTAGCTCAGGAATGCCGTCCCGAGGTCCTGCAACACACTGGTCAACCAGACCAGCCATGGGTTTGCGCCGGCAGCGATGGCCACCGGAATTCCGGCTTCGCGACCTCCTGCAAGTTCGGCGACCAAGCCCGTGGCAACGGCGCGGGCCTGGTCCGGGCTGGCAATGTAAATCAGGATGAGCTCCAAGCCAACCAAGGCCCAGACCGCGAGCCCGGCGATGAAAATCGGGCCTTCCAGCCTACGCGGAATCTTGCTTTGCGGATTTTCCATGGTCCTTGCCCCGGGGCGGCACTGGTGGCGCTACGGAAATGAGGCGGGGGTCGAGGTAATCGGATTCCCAGACCTTCAGGA
>JBFJWV010000151.1:0-4211 GCA_041623515.1 Thermoplasmatota archaeon
CGGCGACATCAACGAAGAACATGACTTCCTCAAGTTCCTCTGCTTTGTCTCCATGTTCCCCCAGCTCGTGGCCGGACCAATCGTCCGCTACAGCGAACTGTCGCAGCAAATGGATGCGGTTCCTCGGCAAGCGGAATGGACCACCATTTGGCCCGGCTTGCAGATGTTTGCGATTGGCTTGTTCAAGAAGACCGTCATCGCAGATTGGCTCGCGCGCCGCTCCGATCCACTGTGGGCGGACGTCGGTTCCATGACGAGTCCCGAAGCATGGACGGCGGCGGTGGGCTATTCTCTCCAACTCTACTTCGATTTCTCGGGCTACAGCCAGATGGCCATCGGCATCGGTTTGATGCTGGCTCTGCGCTTCCCGACCAACTTCAATGCACCCTACCAGGCCACGGATCCCCGGGACTTCTGGCATCGCTGGCACATGACCCTCAGTCGCTTCTTGCGCGACTACCTGTTCATCCCACTCGGCGGCAGCCGGGGGAGCCGCACTCGAACACTGGCGAACCTGATGATTGTCATGGTCTTGGGCGGGCTTTGGCACGGGGCAGCGTACACCTTCGTTCTTTGGGGCGCGTACCACGGCGCACTATTGATTGGGTATCAATTGGTCCGAAACCCATGGGACCGCTTGTGGTTGCCCGTTCGAAGGGTGGCCATGTTCCTGCTTGCCATGTTGGGGTGGGTGATGTTCCGCGCTCACTCCCCGCAGGACGCGTTTACGGTCATGGGTAAACTGGCAGGGGCACCCCCGCTCAATGCCGCGTTCGTGGCCATTTTGGCCATTTTGGCAGCCGCCATGGTGCTGCGACCCATTACGGTCGAATCGCTGGCCAAGGACACGTGGCCACGCCGGCTCTGGATTGCGGGAACCTTTGCCCTCGCCATCATGGCGATGACCATTGGCACCAGCCCGTTCCTCTACTACCAATTCTAGGCCTTCGGCCCTTTTTGCCCGATGCCAATTCGTCTTTAGGTGAGTCGAATTTCTTTGCCATCTTGTCCCATGCCTTATATGGCTGGACATCCAGGAAACAGTAGGGACATGGCCAACGAAGCCCTCCGCGAACTCGCCGACCGTGAATACGAGCACGGTTGGTCCGTGGATTTTGAAGCCGATGCTGCACCGCCCGGCCTGAGTGAAGACATTGTTCGCTTCATCAGCCACAAGAAAAACGAGCCCGAGTGGCTCCTTGAGTGGCGTCTGCAAGCGTTCCGCCATTGGCTCAAAATGACCGAGCCAACGTGGGCGCGGGTCGAATACCCCCCCATCGATTTCCAAGCCATTTCTTACTACTCGGCGCCGAAGAAGGCGAAGAAAGTCGATTCCTTGGACGAAGTGGACCCCGAAATCCTCGACATGTACGAGAAGCTTGGAATCAACCTGGAGGAGCAAAAGCGCTTGCAGGGAATCGCCGTGGACGCCGTCATCGATTCCGTGAGCGTCGCCACCACGTTCAAGGCCGAGCTGGAAAAGCATGGCATCATCTTCTGCTCATTTGGCGAAGCGGTCCAAGAACACCCCGAACTGGTGCGCAAGTACCTCGGTAGCGTGGTCCCCACGGGTGACAATTTCTACGCCGCCCTCAACAGCGCGGTTTTCTCGGACGGCAGCTTTGCCTACATTCCCCCCGGCGTCAAATGCCCGATGGAGCTGTCCACCTATTTCCGCATCAACGCCGCCGGCACCGGCCAATTCGAGCGCACGCTGGTCATCGCTGACAAGGACTCCTACGTCAGCTACCTGGAAGGCTGCACCGCGCCGGCCCGCGACGAAAACCAACTCCATGCCGCCGTGGTCGAACTGGTCGCCCATGAAGACGCCCAGATCAAGTACAGCACCGTCCAGAACTGGTACCCCGGGGACAAGGACGGCAAAGGCGGCATCTACAACTTCGTCACCAAGCGCGGCTTGTGCGAAGGCGACCGCAGCAAGATCTCGTGGACGCAAGTCGAAACCGGATCGGCGATTACCTGGAAGTATCCCAGCTGCATCCTGAAAGGGGATGGGTCGCAAGGCGAGTTCTACAGCGTGGCACTCACCAGCAACAAACAACAAGCCGACACGGGCACCAAGATGATTCATTTGGGCAAGAACACCAAATCGACCATCATCAGCAAAGGCATCAGTGCCGGCGCATCCCACAACACGTACCGTGGGCAAGTCAAGATCATGCCCGGCGCAGACAATGCGCGCAACTACAGCCAGTGCGACAGTTTGCTCATCGGCGACCAGTGCGGCGCCCACACATTCCCCGACATCGACGTGCGCAGCCCCACCGCCCACATGGAGCACGAGGCCACCACGAGCAAAGTCGGCGAAGACCAAATCTTCTACTGCCAGCAACGCGGACTGGCCGAGCAAGACGCAGTCAATCTCATTGTCAATGGCTTCTGCAAGGAAGTGTTCCGGCAACTCCCCATGGAGTTCACCGTGGAAGCCCAAAATCTGCTGAACATGAAATTGGAGGGAACCGTCGGATGAGCAAACAACCAATCCTGGTCATCGAAGACCTGCACGCCGCCGTGGACGGCAAGGAAATTCTGAAAGGAATCAACCTCACCATCAACGAGGGCGAAGTCCACGCCATCATGGGACCCAACGGTTCCGGAAAAAGCACCATGGCCGCAGTCCTCAGCGGCCGCCCCGGCTACGACGTCACGAAGGGGAAGGCGACCTACAAAGGCCAAGACCTGTTGGACATGGAGCCCGAGGAGCGTGCCCGTGAAGGCGTGTTCTTGGCATTCCAGTACCCCGTGGAAATCCCGGGAGTCAACAATCAGTACTTCTTGCGCGAAGCGGTCAACGCGGTTCGACGCCACCGCGGCGAAGAAGAAGTCGACGCACTCGATTTCCTGGACATGGTCAAGGAAAAAGCGGGTCTGGTTGGATTGAAGGATACGCTCCTATCCCGCAGCGTCAACGAAGGCTTCAGTGGCGGCGAAAAGAAACGCAACGAAATTTTCCAAATGGCGATGCTTGAACCGGCGTTCGCGATTCTGGACGAGACCGACAGTGGCCTCGACATTGATGCGCTCAAGGCCGTGGCCGGCGGCGTCAACGCCCTGAAGCGCGACGACAACGCGTTCCTGGTCATCACCCACTACCAACGCTTGCTGGACCACATCGTGCCCGATTTCGTGCACGTGTTGGCCGACGGCCAGATTGTCCGCAGCGGCGGCAAAGAGCTGGCGCTTGAACTGGAAAAGGAAGGGTACGCGACCATTCAATGAGCGTGTCCATCTCGGCCGACCCGGTGCTTGAACATGTGCCGGCCCATTCGGACAGTCCTTGGCTTGCCGACCGCCGCGCGCAAGCCCGCGACCGCCTGCGCTTGCACGGATTTCCGGCAAAACGATCGGAGAAGTGGAAGGGTACCGATGTGGCCGCCTTCGCCCAATCATGGCAACCTGCGGCACCACAAACCCTGGAAGGCAACGATTTGTCGCCGTTCTTGTTTGACGGAATTACCCACCTGGCGGTTCTCGTCGACGGCCACTTCAGCCCCGCGCTGAGCCACCTCGATCACCTACCGCACGCCGTGCATGTGGAGAGCCTCAGCGGTGCCTGCGCACGCGGCGGAGCCGTCCTCGACGAGCACCTGGACACGACCGGGCCCCGCGATGACGCGTTCGCCAATTGGAACATGACCGCCTGGACGGATGGTCTGTTTGTCACCACCGCAGAAGGCGTGGCCTTGGAATCCCCGCTGCACATTCTCCACGTGCGCACCAGCCAAGCCAACACCATCAGCTTCCCGCGGGTTCTCATTCACCTGCGAGACAACAGCGAAGTGCAAGTGATTGAACACCACGCATCCATGGGCGACGCCGTCATGGCGACAGTTGCCGTCACGGAATTGGTGGCGCACCCCGGTGCGCGCCTGCGTCACGACCGCATCCAGGAGCACTGGACCCAGAACTTGCATGCCCACAGCGTGTATGCACGCGCAGACCGGGACGCCACCATTGCGTTGGGCGACGCCAGCCTCGGTGCCGGCCACGGCCGCCTCACGGTCGAAGGTCAACTCGCTGGCCAAGGCGCCCATTTGGCGCTGCACGGATTCTTCCTCGCAGGCGGAACCCGACGCGCCGATGTCTGGACACGCTTCGACCACGCGGCTCCCCACACCACCAGCCAAGAGCTCATCAAGGGCGTCTTGGGCGATTCCAGCCGCGGCCGCTTCACGGGCAATGTCCTGGTC
>JBFJWV010000152.1:0-4199 GCA_041623515.1 Thermoplasmatota archaeon
GACATCGGCCAACGCTTCCAGGTTGCGCGACATGTGCGTGCCCTTCTGCGTCTTGGGAAGGTCAACAAACAAGTCGAAATCAACGGTGATATCGTGAGGCGGCCGGTCGGGTCGGTGAACATGCACCGGTTTCTTGACGCCGCGGACGCCGACGCGCGTCAGCTTGTACGGGCGGGGAGCATCGTAGTTCTGGACGTCCGGTGCGGTGCCGGTCACATGCGGGCGACGGCGCGCTGCGATAAGAAGATGCAACCGCTACGGTGCCAGGCAGCCCAGCAGGTAGGCCAAGCCAAGAGCCCAAGCCAGCACAACCGGAACGGCCAGCACGTAGAGCTTGGCAAACGGTTGCTTGCTTGTCTTGTGCGCGAAGAGCCGCATGCCCAACAGCCCGCCGGCAACGCCCCCCAAGTAGCCCAGTTGCAACAAGCGCCGCTCCGGCATCCGGCGCGCGCCGCGGATCGCTGCCCGCTTGTCCAACCGCCACAGCAGCAAGCTGCCGAGGCTCATGGCCCCCAGGTAAACGAGCAAGGCGAGGCAGCCTGCATCCATGGCCGGCGACTGGACAAGCGGCTTTTTAGGAAGCCCCCGTCGGCCACCGCCATGATGGAACTGCGCATTGACGGCTGGCGCAAAGGGATTCGATTCAGTTCCGCCCACATCACGCCGGAGCACAAGAAATGCGGCCGGCTTCACGGCCACACGTACGCGGTTCATTTGCGCATGCAGGGCAAGCAGGATGATTTCGGCATCGTCCTCGATTTCGGCATCATCACGGAGGTTCTGAAGGACATCACGGAAGACCTGGACCACCTGGTCTTGGTGCCCACGCAGAGCAACCATTACTCCGACTTGGAAGTCAACGACGACGAAGTCAAGTTCCGCGTCACCGACCCGTACACGGGCGAACCGAAGCAGTTCTCGTTCCCTCGGCAAGACTGCGCCATGTTGGACATCCCGAGCACGACGGCCGAAGACTTGTGCAAGTGGGTGTACCACCAATTCATGCACCGGACCCAATTCACGACGGAGACGTTCTACGTTGAAGTGGGCGTTGACGAAGGGTACGGCAAGGGCGCCTGGTACAGCGATGGCCTAGGCGTGCGCGTCGAGGAACGATGAGCCGAACCAAGGCCGTGGTCCTGCTTTCGGGCGGACTTGACTCGACCACCGTTGCCGCCATGGCAGCGCGTGATGGCAAGGAAATCTTTGCCCTCAGCTTCGACTACGGGCAACGGCATGACAAGGAGTTGCAATGCGCCATCAACGTAGGAAAGAAGCTGGGCGTGTCGCGGCACGAAGTGCTGCGTCTGCCATTGGGCGCTTTGGGCGGGTCCGCACTCACGGATGCCGGCCTCGAAGTTCCCGATGCGCCCAAGGACGGCGCCATTGGTGACGCCATTCCGGTGACCTACGTTCCGGCCCGCAACACGGTCTTCATCGCATTTGCGTTGGCGTACGCCGAAGTGGTGGGGGCGCACGAAATTCACCTCGGCGTCAACGCCATGGACTACTCGGGCTACCCGGACTGCCGGCCGGAATACATCGCGGCATTCCAAGACGTCGCCAACTTGGCCACAAAGCAAGCCGTGGAAGGCAAAGGTCCGCAACTGGTGACCCCCCTCATTGACATGAGCAAGGCGGACATAGTCCGGGCCGGCATTGCGGCTGACGCGCCGCTCGAGCTGACTTGGAGCTGCTACCGCGGGGCCGGAAAAGCGTGCGGAACATGCGAATCCTGCACCCTGCGTCTGCGTGGATTCGCGGAAGCCGGCGCGACGGATCCCATTGCTTACGACGCATAGCTCTAAAGGGAGGGGCCCTCCAAGGTTGGTAGTTACGTGGTAAACTGGGAGATTGTTGGACAAGACGCCGCCATCGTGCTGACATTGCTTCTTCTGGAAGCCGTCTTGAGTTTCGACAACGCCGCCATTTTGGCGGCCATGGTCCGCAAACTCCCCGTGGAACAACGCCGCCGCGCGCTGCTTTACGGCCTCGGCGGTGCGTACGCATTGCGCATCACGGCCATTTTCCTGGCCGCCTGGCTCATTCGTGAACCCATCCTGCGTGTCATCGGCGGAGCCTACCTGGTGTATCTGCTGATTCACCACATTTTGGATCTCGTCAAACGTCGCGAACCGGACCACCAGGAAGAGCACAAGGGCACCATGTTGTGGCTGCAACGGCTGGGCGTGCCCGCATTGTGGGCCACGGTCATTCAAATCGAATTGATTGACCTCGCTTTCGCCTTGGACCAGGTGGTCGCAGCTGTTGGATTCACGGACAAGCTGCACCTCATCATCATCGCGAGCGTCGTGGGCATCCTGTTTCTGCGGCTCGCTGCAGCGTTCATGGCGCGCATCATGGACTGGCTCCCGTTGCTGGAGCACATGGCCTACTTGGCGGTTGGATTTGTGGGCATCAAGCTGATTTCCGAGCATCCCTTCTTTGGGCTGCACATTCCCACGGCACTCAGCATCGCCATCACCATGGGCCTCTTCGGGATTCCCGTTGTCATCAAGCTGCTGTTCAACTGGCCCAAAAGCAAGCCGGGGTACCACGATGCGGAACCCCTCGGTGTGACCGAAGATTGAAGACGGGGGCTCCGTCGGGCGCCATGTGCGCATCACCGAGACGTTCCTGAGCATCCAGGGGGAGGGCCGCCGCGCCGGCATCCCCACGGCGTTCGTGCGCACGACGGGCTGCCACCTGCGGTGCAGTTGGTGCGACGCCAGCTACACGTTCACGGGCGGCGAGGACCGCACCCTGGATGCCTTGGTGCAGTGGACCCTGGAACAACCCACCAACGAGGTGTGCTTCACCGGGGGTGAACCCTTGCTGCAAAAGGACGCCTGGCCGTTTGTCCGCACGCTTCTGGACGCGGGAAAGCGCATCCTGATTGAAACGGCAGGTAACCTCGATTTCACGGGTGCCGATGACCATCCGGCGCGGGATGCCCTGTGCATATCCATGGACATCAAGTGCCCCAGCAGTGGCGAAGATGCGAAGAACACGCCGGAGCGCCTGCATGACTTGCGTGCCAGTGACCAATTGAAGTTCGTCATCGCGGACCGGGTCGACTACGAGTACGCCAAGGCCATCCTCGCGGAGCACGGCTATCCAGCATGTCCCGTGTACGTCAACCCGGTCGGCGGTACCGACATTTCCCAGCTGACGCAATGGGTTCTCGAAGACAACTTGCCGGTGCACGTGGGCGTGCAATTGCACAAGCTCGTCTGGGGCGACGAACCCGGTCGGTGATGGCGTGACACGCGGCCCTATTGGCCGTGAATCACCGGCAACAGAACATCGCCCGCTTGCCGCCATTCGTGGTTGCCCATGTGCTCCAGCGCTTGCTGGAATTCCGGGCTCTCGGTTGCCCCTTGCATGGCAGCGGCTTCGCCGATGAAGCCAGCGCGGTTGCGCCAGTAGTTGTTCTGGTCAATGGCCCCAAAGAGCGGCATCTTGCCATCTTGCTGATAGCTCATGGAGCTCCAAATGGATGCAAACGTCATCCCGCCCGGCGGGGCACCGGAGGCACTCACGTCGTGGGGGTGACGCTGACCGAACAGGTGGCCGCTTTCGTGGCTGAACAAGAAGTTGACCCAATCGGTGCGATCGCGCGACGGGTCATCGTTGTAGAAGATGGGCGCCGCGATGCCTTCCTCCTCATTGAATTGCGTCAAGTCGTTCATCCAACTCATGCTGATGCGGCGATTGTCGTTGATGTCATACATGGCAATGCCAGACACTCCGGAATCCGCCACGTCGCCAATGAGGAAAACGGACAGGTAAGCTTCGCAGCCAGCGTGGGCCACGTGATAGGAACTCCAACTTTGATCCATGTATGCACGCAGCGCTTCGTTGCTGCGCTCGCGCAAGACCGCTTCCAGTGGCGGATCATCCGCCGGCAAGCCGATGAAGAGCGGGTCCACGAAGACGCGACCTTCACCCATCAACGATTCCCACGCCGCGGTCAGGTATTCGGCGTCCAGCAGCTCTTCGGCGGTGGAATAGCCCGGCAAGGTTTGGCTCAAGGTGGTGGTGCGGTAAACCACCATGAGTGTCACGGCGTGGCAGGCTTGGATGGATTGCGGGTAAATCGGGCCTTGGAGCGTGCGGTACCATGTGACGCGCTCCACCGCGTTGGCCAAGACCTCGGCGACGCCCTCGTTGGGCTGCGGGGAATTGAAGTTGTTGGC
>JBFJWV010000153.1:0-4152 GCA_041623515.1 Thermoplasmatota archaeon
GCGCCTTGTTGGTTGGCTGGCATGCCGAGGTCGGTTGCCGTTGCCTTGAGGTGGTCACGCAATTGTTGCGGGGTGTAGCTGCCCGTTGCAAGTGCCAGGGCAGCGACGCCACTGACGTGGGGCGTGGCCATGCTGGTTCCGTCCCAGGTCGCGTAGCCGCCACCGGTGGTGGAGACAATTCCCACGCCGGGGCCTGTGATGTCGAGGCCACTGCCGTAGTTGCTGAAGCTGGCTTTGTTGCCGTTGCTGTCATGTGCCGCGACGCTCATGGCGTTGGCGACGTTGGCCGGGAAGCCGAGGCTGTTGGCACCGTCGTTGCCGGCGGCCACGATGACGAGGCTGCCCGCGCTGGTGGCGTAGTTGATGGCATCCACAACGGATTGGTCACTGCAGCCGAAGCAGCCGAGACTCATGCTGATGATGTCCGCACCTTGGTCGGCGGACCAAGTGATGCCGTTGGCGATGTCGGCGAAGCTACCGGTGCAACCGTAGAGCGGGTTGGTGTATTCCAGAACCTTCACGGGCAGAATCGTGGTCTGGGCAACGCCCGCCACACCCACGCCGTTGTCCGCAATGGCACCGACCGTTCCGGCAACGTGGGTGCCGTGGCCGCATTGGTTCAGATCTTCGGGCTCGTTGTCGCCGTTGCTGAAGTCCCAGCCTTGGAGGTAGTTGCCAATGTCCGGGTGGCTTTTGTCCAGGCCGGTGTCAAGAACCGCAACCGTGACCGCCGTCGTTCCCATGGTGACATCAAAGGCGTTGAACGCGCTGATGCCAGGGCTGGGATTGAAGCCCCATTGTTGGCCGAGCATCGGGTCGTTGGGGACATAGAACGTGCCGATGGCGACGTCGCTGTCCTCACTGATGTAGCGAATCTTGGGGTCGTTTTCGGCGCGCTTCAGGAAGCCGTCCGGGTTCTTGGTCGTCACTTCCACCATGTCGATGGCTCCGTTGACACCGACCACATCGGCATCGTGGAACTTGCCACCTTTGGATACGGATGGATGTTCCGTGAGGCCCACCAGGAACGTCGTTTCGTCGCCATCGGCGCTGGCCGGGGCAAACCCGAGCGTCGCGATGATGAGAGCTGCAATTGTCAAGACCACTTTGTGATTCATTGAATTCCTCTGGCCGCACCACGCGACCAGCAGCGCATCCCAGACTTGGCTACTTAGACTCGCGTCGAAGGTACCCACTTGACGAGAAATGAAGGTGAAGGAAACTTCCTACACTTGGCGAATCCCCCAAGAAGGCTACGAAATCGTTCGGGCGACACCCAACGGTTCGTATGGAACTTGTCGAGGCCCGGCCAACCGGCTTCCGACGCGGCCGGCGATGCGGAGGCGCCGGCCCCGCCGACCTTTATGAGGTGCGCCAGCGTGGCGCCGCTTCCGGATGGGTGCGGAAGCGGAAACGGTCACCAAACGGGGCGCCAAGCCCCTTGCAGGGCCGGCGGCTTCTCCCGAGCAAAAGGCGTACTTCGAGCGACTCCACGCGGAGGCCATGCGTTGCTACGCCATTGCCAAACAGGCCCGTCGGCAAGGAAAAGATCCCAGTTTGGAAGTGGAAATTCCTCCCGCCGAGGATTTGGCCGCCCGCGTCGAAGCCCAGGTGGGACCGGAAGGCGTCGCCCAACGCATCCGGGACGCCACCAAAGAAATCGGCAACCGCGAATTGGTGAGTCTGCGGGTCGCCAGCGAAGTGGCCGCCGATTTGCTCGCCAGCGGCGAACCCAAGGAAAAGTGCCTGGACAACGCGGTCCGGACCGGCCTCAGCATCCTGACGGAGGGCGTGCTGGTTGCGCCCCTGGAAGGCATCGCAGAAGTGCGCATCGGCGCCAACATGGATGGCTCCGACTACGTCGACCTCTACTTCGCGGGACCCATCCGTGCGGCGGGAGGCACCGGCCAAGCCATGTCGGTGTTGATTGCGGACGTGGTGCGCCGCGAACTGGAAATTGGCCCGTTTATCCCCACGGATTCGGAAGTGGAGCGCTACAAGGAAGAAATTCCCGCCTACAAGCAAGCAGCGAATTTGCAGTACACGCCCAGCGGCGAAGAAATCGAACTCATTGCACGCAACTGCCCCGTGTGCATCAACGGTGAAGGAACCGAACAGGAAGAAGTGACCGGCAACCGGGACCTGCCCCGTGTCGAATCCAACCGCTTGCGCGGCGGCGCATGCCTCGTCATGGCGGAAGGATTGGTGCTCAAGGCGCCCAAGATTCTCAAGCACGTGGACAAGCTGGGATTGACCGGCTGGGGCTTCCTGGAAGGATTCCTCAAAAAAGGCAAAAGCGAGGACGACGAGGGCGAAGGCTCCGATGAAGGCCTGCCCAAGATTGTGCCCAACGACAAGTACGTGCGTGACATCATCGCCGGCCGGCCCGTCTTCGGCCATCCCATGCGCCCGGGAGCCTTCCGGCTCCGCTACGGCCGCGCCCGAACCGCCGGCCTGGCCGCCAATGCGTTTCATCCCGCGACCATGGCGGTGGTCGACGATTTCCTCGCAGTCGGCACGCAACTCAAAGTGGAACGCCCCGGCAAAGGCACCTTGGCCACGCCGTGCGACACCATTGAAGGCCCCACGGTTTTGCTGCGCAGCGGCGACCTGCATCGCATCCATTCGGTGCGCGAGGTGAAGGAGCTTCGACCCTCCATTACCGAAATCATCGACCTTGGCGAGATTCTGATTCCATACGGCGAATTCGCCGAAAACAACGCCCACATGCCCCGCTCAAGTTGGTGCTGGGATTGGTGGGTGCAACTCCACCAAACCGCCACCGGAACCAGCGAAGACGTCCATCACCCCGGCACGGTTGGCGGACAACAAATGGTGGACATGGCGGACACCACGGGCGTTCCCTTGCACCCGGATGGCACCCTGCTTTGGCACGACGTGCAATTGACGGATGTGCGCAGCCTGGGTGAATGGTTGCGGGACCACGGACGTTGGGATGGCGCACTGCGCGCGCCCCTGGATGGCGCCATGAAGGCCATCCTGGAGGCGCTGCTTTGCCTTCACAAAGTGGAGGGCGACGAGATTGTCATCTCCGAACCCCTCGCCGTTCCTTTGCTTCGCTGCCTGGGCCTGGAGTTGGTCAACGAAGCCGTTCAGGATACGCCGCGGCGCCAAGCCCTCTACGACCCCTGCCAGCCCGACCCCACAACCGAATACCCTGTGGTGGAGATCGTTGCCCGACTGGCTGGCTTCCCAGTCATGCCGCGGGCCCCGCATCGCGTGGGTGGGCGCATGGGCCGCCCGGAAAAGGCGGATGTGCGCAAAATGCAGCCCCCCACCCATGCCTTGTTCCCCATTGGTCAAGCCGGGGGCAACCAGCGGCTCATCAAGGACGCGCTCAAGCACAAGACCGTGGACGTGGAGGTGGGCGAACGCGTGTGCACGAGTTGTGGCGCAAAGGATTGGACCATCACTTGCCATCAGTGCAATGGGCGCACCGAGCCAGCGCCCAAGCGCCCCGGCGCCGACGCCAATCCGTTTGAGCGACCCACCCGCCAAATCAACTTGGCCGCCGAAGTGGAGCGTGCGCAACAGGAGGCCAAGATGCCCCGGCTGCCAGACTCGGTGAAAGCGGCAACGTCCGTCGTCAACGCGGAGAAGACTCCGGAGCCATTGGCAAAGGGCTTGCTCCGGGCCAAACACGAATTGTGGACGTTCAAGGACGGGACCGTCCGCTTTGACATGACGGACGTCCCCATCACCCATTTCCGCGCCGCGGAAATTCATGCGCCGGTGGAGAAGCTGGTGGAAATGGGGTACACCCATGACATTCACGGCGCGCCCCTCGAACGGGACGACCAGCTGATGGAGTTGCGCGTTCAAGACATCGTGGTCAGCACGGGATGCGTGGAGTATTTCCTGCGCGTCACGCGCTTCGTGGACGAATTGCTGGAGAACGTTTACGGGCTCAAGCCATACTACAACTGCAAATCCAAAGGGGACCTGATTGGCCACTTGGCCATTGGACTGGCCCCCCACACCAGCGGTGGTGTGTTGACCCGCATCATTGGATACACCAACGCCCAATGCCACTACGGGCACCCCTATTTTCATGCCGCCAAGCGACGCAACTGCGACGGCGACGAGGATGCCGCCATGTTGCTCATGGACGGCCTCATCAACTTCAGCCGC
>JBFJWV010000154.1:0-4147 GCA_041623515.1 Thermoplasmatota archaeon
GCCTCAACCCTCTGCGATTCGACTCCCGCGCCGACGGCATCCCGGACGGCTGGTTGTTGCAGCATGGACTCGACCCGCTGCGCGTCACCGTGGGCAACGACGTTGTCCAACGCGCATCCGACTACCCGGGTGTGCGGGCATTGGGGGTCGCGGCCGGCCAACTGCCCGATTTGGCCATCACCGTAGCCCAGGCCTACAACAACGGGCGCCCGGCGGGGTGGTCGGAAGCGCTGCACGGGCCGTGGCACGGCGGCCTCAATCCGCGCACCCTTGACACGGACAACGATGGCTTGCCCGATGCCGTGGAATTGCGGGGTTGGCCGGTTGAGCGCACGTCCATTCCAGGAGCCCCGGAGTCCATCGTTGTTGCATCGGACCCACGGCGGGCGGACAGCGACAACGACGGCATCAGCGATTCCGAAGAGTACTGGGGTGCGGCGACGCGCAACGGCGACTCGTACACCTGGACGCCCACGGACCCGCGCGCCCGCGACACGGCGTTTAGTGGCATCGCGGACGGCGACAAAATCTTCGGCTTCGAATTCGCCGGCGAATGGGTGGCCGTCCATCACGCGGTCGACGGGGCGTTGGTGCCGGTCCTTGACCCAGTCGTTGCCGACGCGGATGCGGATGGCATTCTTGATGGCGCGGAGTTGCGGTTCTGGTCGGACGCAAGCAACGCCGCCATGACGTACCCATACCCTTCACTGGAGCCGGACCGTTCCAAGTGGCTGGCCAAGATGCCGTGTTGCTCCGTCGCGCCGACCCCCACGGAGGTACGGCAACTGCTTGGGCCGGCGGGCGATATCGATGCGGACGGGCTCATCAACGTGGTGGACCCCGATGCGGACGATGATGGCATTCCGGACGGGGAGGAAGCGTTCCCAGCCGTCTACGCCGCGGCGGGCCGACCCCGCAGCGCAACGGACCCCGGCAACCGCGACACCGATGGTGACCAATTGCCGGACGGGTGGGAGCGAACGCACGGGCGCTGGCGCGACACGGTTCATCCCGACCGACCCAACGAACCCGGGTGGGATTTGGACCCGGCCAAGCCGTCGTCGCGCGACGATGGCATTCCCGATGGCGCCGCGAATCTCGACGGCGACGTGGTCATGTGGCGCGCCTATGGAGGCGGCCAGAACGTGGACCGCAACGAGTTTGCCTTCACGAATCTGCGGGAATACGAAGCCGGAACCAACCCGCGAATCTGGGACGAAGACGGCGATGGCATCAGCGAAGGATGGGTGCGGTTTTGGACCAATGCCTACCCCTTGTTGTTGCTCAATCCGGGAGTCGTCGGCGACCTTGTTCCGACGGAGGCGGAAATGGCAAACTCACCGTTGGCGTCCCAGGTGCCCCCGCTTGTTTCCGTTTCCAAGTACGATGCATCCCTGCCCTTCCAGCGGTTCGTCACGGGCCTTCCCAACGCGCCGCCGTCCCATTTGTTGCGGGATGAATTCGCCGAGATTTTCGTCGGTACTTCGCCAACGCCCGTGATTGCTCCGGACGGGTCCAACGCTCACGTGTGGACCATCGCAGGAAGCGCCGCCCATTCGTTTGCCGTCGATCAACAGCACGGATTGAACCCGTACCTCTTGGACACCGATGGGGATGGCCTCCCGGACCGATGGGAGGTTCTCCACACCACGTGCCGCCCGGATGCTCCCAGCTTGCCGGATGCCGATGAGGATCCCGACGGCGACGGGGTCACAAATGCGGTGGAGCATGCGCACGGCAGCGATCCCTGCAAGACCGACACGGATCACGACGGGTTTGATGATGCAACGGAAATTGCTGTTCAGCTCAATCCGAGCAATCCATCGGACGGCGCCAGCGCCGCCACCTCCGGTCAAGACTCCGATGGGGATGGTTTGGACGACTTGTCGGAAATCCAAAACGGACTGCACCCCTTCCTCGTCGATACGGATGCGGACGGCCTGTTGGATGGCGATGGTGCCTTGGGTGACTTGGCGTTGGACCCGGCCGTCCCGGCCCACCAAGCACGCATTGCCGCCTTGCAAGAATTCGGCTTGGCCCATCGACCCAGCGCGGGCACGATGGTCTTTTTCCGCGAGGGCAGTGCAGCGGATTCCGTGCGCGCCGTTTCGGCGGGCGGCACCATCCCCCAGGGGTGGCTCGTCTACCACTACGGAACGGCCAGCAGTCAACCGGCTGACGCCGAGGCCGCATACCGATGCAACCGCCCTGCGTGGTGGCAAGAAGAAACCCTCGGCGTTTGGTGGTGGGGTGCGTCGCCATCGGCAGGGCGCGCTTGCACCGCGGACATGGACGGCGATGGCCTCAATGACCGCAACGGCGACGACCCGGTGCCGGCGGCGTCCCGCAGCGATGCCGCGGCCATGGATTCCCGGGCGCTGCCACAGCGTTTGAGCGCAACCGCCACCGAAGCGGAGCGTCGCACATTTGCCGCCTCTTGGGGAGATTGCGCCGGCCATCCCGACGCATGCGCGTCCCAATGGAATGCACCGCCGTCACGGGTTCCCATTGCGCTGCATGCCATTCAAATCGATGGCGTGACCCCCCATAGTGGGGCCGCGCCGCGCGCGCTGCAGCCCTTCACAGTGGCCGGACGTGTGGCGACGGATTGCTCGGGAGGAGCCTGCACGGCCAGTGAGCCCGTGGGTGCCCGCACGGTGGTTTTGGAAACCATTGACCCCGCCGCTACCTGGGGTGCTGGCTTCACGCAATCCGATGGCACGTTTTCCTTCACGGCCTGCCTTTGCCAAGCGTGGCACGTGAATGTGCCCGCGGCGGGCATGTCCTTGCTTGGAACGGCCACTGGAACCGTGCACCATGAGCCCGGTCTCGGGCAATTGGAAGCCGGCTCACCCATCACGTGGCGGCTGCGCGTGCTGCCGTCGTCGGGCTTCTTCGGGGGGGACCCGGCCACCGATTCCCAGCACCCCCACCACCATGCCTTCGCTGCCTCCGGCGGGCCCGTGGTCGCGACGGAGGGCACCCAATCGGACGTACCCGGCGGAACGATCGTCGCCGACTCTGTGCTGGCCCTGGATGTTCCGGCGCGGCTGCGATGGGGCGAATTGCGTCAATTGACCGCATCCGTTCACTTGCAGGATACGTTGGGGCGCCCCCTTGCCGACCGCGACGTGGTCATTCGGCTAGCAGATTCAGAGGTGCCCATCCAAACCAACCCGGAGGGGCGCGCGACGGTCACCATGCCCGTCGTGCCTTCGGGACGCACCGGCGAACTGCCGTGGCAAGCAACGTTCACCGGTGGCGCGCACCACGGGGATTCGGTCGTGCACGCGGCCACGACGGTCCAGGCCCCATTGCGTTTGTTCGTTGAATCGCTGACGACTGAAATTCCGTCCAGTGGCCGGGTGGAATTCACGGTGCGCCTCGATTCCGGGGGGGCGCCGCCGACGCAGGATGTGCCCATTCGCGTCACCATTGGAGGTAGCGCCGTGACCAATCCGTCGTCCGCGGGACGGGCGGAATTTGTCCTGCCGGCCTCGAGCTTTGAGCCCGGGCCCCATGCGTTGCGGGCGACGGTGGCGGAAACCAGCGCGTACCAAAGCGCCACGGTGCAACGCACGGTCCACATTGTGTCGGGTTCGCGCATTTCTTTGGAAGCGCCCGGGGCCGTCGACCGGGGTTCACCATTCACCGTGAGCGGTCGCTTGCAAACAAGCGATGGCCAAGGAATTGCCGCCGCCGCCATCGACCTTGTGCACCTGGGGAGCCAACACCGTGCATTCACGGATGCGCGTGGCTTCTACACGGCCAGCCTGGAATTGCCTCCGGATGTGCAGGCAGGTGCCTTCGACTTGACGGCGACTTTCGCCGGCATCGAGCGGCAGTTGCTCGGTGCAAGGGCCGTGGAATCCATTGTTTCGGTCGTTCCGGTTTCCATTCGAATCGACGCGCCGCCGGTGAGTCTGGGCGAGCCGGCGCGCATCGCATTTGTCGCGGGCCTTGAGCCGTGGCAGCCCGTTGGCGGCATCCCCCTGCAAATCTCCGTGGCGGGCTTGCTCGACAAGACAGTGGTGACCGATGCCAATGGTCATGCCCTCGTCACCGTGCCATCACCGCCGCTGGGTACCCATGCGGTGGCGGCTCGGTTTGCTGGTTCTCCGAATGGCAGCTTCGCACCCACGGAGGC
>JBFJWV010000155.1:0-4115 GCA_041623515.1 Thermoplasmatota archaeon
ACCAAGTCCCAGTATGCACCCGCAGCGAATGCGATGCCCGATCCAATCCAGGCGAATGCGAGTCCAAGGGCGGTGCCGGCACCGGCGACTGCACCAATCAGGCCGAAACCGGACCAGGTCAGCGCAGATGCGATGCCACTTCCAATGGCCGCCGCTGCGTCACCGACGCCGAGCGCCACGATGGCCGATGCGCTCGTCATGCCAATGAATGCGGTGGCGACGCCTTGGCCGATGGTGGCAAACAGCTTGGCGACACCCCGTCCGACGGCGCCGACACCGTCTTTGACGCCTTCGCCGGCCGATTCGACGCCTTCGCCCACGGCGTCAATGGCCCCCTCGATGGAGTCCAGGACGCTATCGGCCAAGGTGCTGTTGTCGGTTTGGTTGGTGGCGGGCACGGGGTCTTGCGCAACAGCGCTTGCACTGAGGGCAAGCACGAGCACGAGAGCCAGCATCCGCTTCATGATGGCACAAACCCGGCGGAAGTCATACTTAATGTGATTGGTGGTCGCCTTTGCATCAACCCTCGAATGGGCGGGTTTTGCCGCGCCCGTCTTCGCGGGCCGGCGGACTCACGCAGGCAAAATGGCGTTCTTGCCGACCAGCGGGCGCAGCACTTCGGGAATGCGAACACTGCCATCGGCTTCCTGGAAATTTTCCAGAATGGCCACCAACGTCCGTTGCACGGCAATGGCGGTGCTGTTGAGGGTGTGCACGAATTGCGTGGGGTCCCCCGGATTCGGTCGGTGCCTCGTGTTGTACCGGCGCGCCTGGTAGTCCGTGCAATTGCTGCATGAGACCACTTCCCGGTACGCCTGTTGCACGGGCATCCAGGCCTCAATGTCGTATTTCTTGGCGGCCACGGTGCCCAGGTCGCCCGTGCAGATGCTCACCACGCGGTATGGAATTTCCAGGGCTTGGTAGATTTCTTCCGCGTTTTCGATGAGCTCTTCGTGAATGGCCCAGGAAGCCTCGGCCGGGGCGTAGACAAATTGCTCGACCTTCGAAAATTGGTGGACGCGGAAGATGCCTTTCGTGTCTTTGCCATGGGCGCCTGCCTCTTTGCGGAAGCATGGCGAGACGCCCGCATAGCGGAGTGGAAGCTTCTGGGTGTCCAGGATTTCTCCCATGTGCAGCGCCGCCAGCGGGTGTTCGCTGGTGGCAATCAAGAACAACTCGGGTGCGTCGTCTTTGCCTGCGCCTGCACCGGCTTCGACGCGGTAAATGACGTCCTCAAAGTCCTGCAGATCCACGGCCCCTTCGATGGCCTCGCGCCGAAGCATGAACGGTGGTTCCACGGGAATGAATCCCTTGGCCTGCAGACGCTGGAGGGCGAAGAACTCCAAGGCGCGGCCCAACATCACCAGGTCGTTCTTGAGGTAGACAAATCGAGAGCCAGCGGCTCGGGCGCCGCGCTCCACGTCGGCGATGTCCAGTGAATCAAGCAAATCCACGTGGCTGACGGCAGGGAAATCATGGGTGGGTTGCCCGCCCCAGTCGCGCACCAGCACATTGCCGCCATCATCGTCGCCGACGGGAACGGATTCATGCATGAGGTTGGGCAACGAACGCAAGATGCGATCTCGTTCGGATTCAGCTTCTTGCACTTCGGCTTCCAGCTTTTTGATGGCGGCCGCCACCTTGCCCATGGCGGCGATGGCTTCCTTGCCGTCGCCCCCTTGCTTCTTGGCTTCTGAAATGCCTTTTGCCGCCGCGTTGCGTTCGGCGCGCAAGTCATTCAGTCGGGCTTGACCGTCGCGCCACGTTGCGTCATGTTGCAGGAGGGTGTCAACGATGCCGACGTCGCGCCCGCGCTTTTCCAGGTCAGCCTTGACCACGTCGGGCGTCTCGCGCAGGAGTTTGATGGACAGCATCCTATGCGGGGTCCACTCCGGGACGTCGCTTAATCCATGCCGGTCGCGCGCAAGCAGCCGAGCGCGTCGTCCAGTGTGCGCAGGATTCCCATAATGGAGTCGGATGTGCAACGGAGTTCCAGCGTGTTGGCGTCCACGTTGGCGTCAAGGTGGCCGCCGTTGTCAGGTTCCAATGCGGTTCGCGCCGCCTCGGCTTCTGCGGGTGAACCAAAAGACAGGCGGACGGTGGCCTCGTTCACGCGTTCACCTCGAATTCTTGGGCGGCGAGCGCATCGTCCAAGCCTGCAAGGAACGCGTCCAGTTGGTCCGGGTCCACGACCGCGCCTGCCGCTACCGGGTGGCCGCCGCCACTTTTGCCCAGCGCACCGGCCGCGGCGCGGCACGCAGCGCCCAAGTCCAGCCCGGACGCAACGAGGCCTTCCAGTCCGCGGGTGCTGACCTGGATTTGGCCATCTTCGCGCGGAGCAGACACTGCGACCGGCTTGCTGGTGTCTGCCAGTACATGGGTCATCCCGATGCCTGCCACCATGCCTGTGTATGCATCCCGGTCGATTTGGAAGTGCTGCAAGTGATTCATTTGCGTGGCCCCATCTTGGGCCAACCGTTGCAAATCCCTTGCAATCACGTCGCGGTATTTTTGGAAAACGGCATGGGCTTCATCCCGGGCACTGTCGTCGCCCAGAAGGTACGCCAACCCCGTGGCCGTGTGCCCCTCACGTCCGCATGCGTCCACGACGCGAAACAGGCGGCGCAGTCCGGCGCCGAGGCGAGTGCTTGTCAATTCCGGGCGCACCAAGCGGTCCATGTCTTCTTTGGGCATCCCGTGGGCCGCGCCGTAGAGAACCAGAGCCGAAAGCAGGTCCGTTTCCTGATCGGTCGTCAGGGATTCGTTGTCCAAGTCGTCCGGCAGGCCAATGGAATGCAGGAAGGCCCGGGTTGCATCCCGGTCGCCATGGAGCCCTGGAACCGCCGGGTTGGTCCAGCGCGCGATGGCATCCACCAAGTCCATTCCGATGAACGCGGTTTGCGGGCGTTTCTCCAAGTGACCATTCTTGAGTCCCGTTTCAACCAGCTTGGCATTCCAGCCGGCCCAGCCTCCCTGGTGCTGCCAGTCGCCGATGGCTCCGACCAACCCAAGCGGTCCCAGGTCCATGTTGCGTGCATCCAGCGCGGCGGCGAAGGCGACGGCACTGGTGCTGCTGCAGGCGTCGCGGCTTCCGTCCAGCCCCATGACGCGGGGGTTGAGCAAATGGACGCCGCGGGGCACGTCCTTACCGAGGACGTTGTGATGGTCAATGACGATGATGGGACGCTTCGTGGCGGCGGCCACTTCGCCGAGCACGTCCACATGGCTGGTGCCTTTGTCCAGAACAAAGATCCCGTCCGCTTCCACGGTGGCCAAGTCGCGGTACGTGGCGTCGTCCTTGTCGCGGCTGGCGCGCACTTGGAAGCGGTGGCCGGCGCGACGCAGAGCGGTGGCGACCACGGCGGCCGCGGTCAAACCGTCGGCATCGGTGTCGCAATGGAGGAACCATCGACCGCCCCGGGGGACGTTTTCGACGACATGCGCGATGCGATGCGCGGCGTCGTGAAAAGCCTCCATGGGGTTCACAAAAGAAACAGGGGGGGAGGAAGGGGAAAGGGATTGCGGACGGTGCGCCGTGGTCTTAGTCGACCAGCAGGCGGGCGCCGTCGCGGGTGTACTTCCAGGTGGTCGGCAGTTCGCCGCGCTTCTGGTAGTACTTGGCCAGCTTGCGGATGCGGGCTTCGATGAGCTCGAGGCCACGGCGGTTGTGCAAGTCCTGGCGGTTGCCCTTCAGGTGCTCTTGCAAGTTGATGGCCCGGTGAATCAGGTTGGTCAATTCTTGCGGGATGCTGGGGGCGAAGCCGGATTCGGCGACGATGGCGCCGATGGATTTGCCGGTCGCTTGCTTGACGTCGGGGACGCCGAAGCTGTCGCGCAGGACGAGACCAATCTTGGCCGGCTGAACGCCGTCCTTGGCCATTTCGCCGACCTTCTTTTCAATCTCACGGGGAAGCATACCGAGCCATTCGGGCGCCGCATCGCGGATGGGGGCCTGGCTACCTTTGCGGGACATTTTGAATCTCCTTGCGAATCGTCACGGGACACGGGGACGTCTGTCGACCGCCCGGATGCCCAGTGCAGAGCCGCCGACTTGGAGGTCCTATATCAAGCCTTCTCGGGCTTCAGGAGTGGCATTTTGCCCAGTTCGAAGCGCA
>JBFJWV010000156.1:0-4105 GCA_041623515.1 Thermoplasmatota archaeon
CAACGGCGCCGTCGCTTCGAAGGGCACCGTGAATGCCAGCTCGGGATCGTAGGGCCAATACCGTAGCCCCGGCCAACCATCGCGCAGCCCCACGGGCACCGGACTGGCGGGGTGGGTGCGCCACAATTCGTCGCGGCGCTGCTTCCACATGGCGTGCGCGCCCAGGGGGTCCTCTTCGTCGAGTCGCTCCCGGACGTCCTGGTAGATGCGCATGGTCCGTGCGCGGTAATCCATGAGGTCCAACAGGTCGCGTCCCGTCGCGGTCACGGCCCCTACTGCTCGTGGATGATAGGAAAAGGTTCGCCCGACGAACGGGGACGTCAGAAGAATTCGTCCAGCTTCGCCTTGCGGACCTTGTCGTTGTTGAACAACGACTCCACGGCCTGCTCCAAGAGCATGATGCGTTGCCGCGTGTAGGCGTCAATCTTGTACTTGTCCGCGATGTCCTTGCTGACTTGCAAGTACTTGCGGACCGACCCCTCGTGGACCGTCAACGTCAGCTTCGGGTTGCCGCAATTGAGGCACACGCCCTTCAGGGGCATGCGGCGGTACTTGGCGTTGCACGCAGGGCAACGCACCTTCTGCTTGCTGAACGCCTTGAGGTTGCCCATGATGTCGGGCAACAGGTGCGTACCAATCACCTTCGCGCCCACGTCGGGCTCGTCCACGGCGCGGATCTTGCGGGCCAATTCCATCTGCGCCGTCAGTTTGTCCATGGTGGTGTCCAGCACACAGTACGCGGACGCCGCCGGGCCTTCCGCGATGTCGGCGGTGTCGTGGGTGAAGCCGAATCCCTCGTATTGTTCGGGCTTGCCGACGCGGTCTTCGACGAGCCCCATCATCTTGCCCACGTCCTTGGGATGGGCGTGTTGCGTGGTGGCCTCGTAGAACGCCTTCGGGTAGCGGCTCAGCGTGTCGACGTTGTGCGCTTCCTTGTCGATTTCGTTGGGGTCCAAGCGCGTCGTCAACACCAAGGGCAAGTCCATCAGGCCGCCGCGCCGGTCGGGCACGTATTGCTTGGAGAAGTTGAGCAGCCCGTCCATGAGGAGCATCGCGGCGTCTTCGTCGCCGTCGCAGTTGCGGCGCTTGGCGGCGTGGAAGTACGGGTGGCCGTAGTGCACTTGGGCCGAGGTCCAACCAATGAGGCGGCACAACACGCCACCGGAGGTGTGGGGTGCCAGGCCAATGGCGAGTTGGCCAATCATGTCGTCCCGTTCGCTGGCTTCGTAGTACGGCTTGATGCCGTAGAACCGCTCCAGCAACTCGTCCACGAACTGGGCGGTGCGCAGGAAGTAATCCATGCAGCCCTTGCTCACCACGATGTCCTGGACCCGCAGTTCGCAGATCTGGTCGTCCCGCTCCAAGGGCTCCCCCTTCCAGTCATGGGTGTACCCCAACTCAATGAGTTTCTCGACCGGCGCGTGAATCTCCTTGGGCTTGAAGTGGGTGATGGGCACGTCGGTCATGTCGTACCGGACGGTGCCGTCCTTGAAGGTCCAGAGTTGGTGCTTGGCGCGCAACAGGACCTTCTCGACTGGCTCGGCAATCTTGTCCTTGTTGATCACCTCCACCACCGCCTTGGCGTCCGGCAAGCGCGTCATGCCCAGGGCTTCTTGCGCCCGACGGAGCTCCGCCCGCAAATCGATGACCATGCTGGGGCGATCGAAGCTCGACTCGCTGGGTGGGCGCGGCGCCAATTCCGTGCGCGCACCGCAACGGTCGCAGACGAACCGGAACAGGTTCTTGGCGTTGCATTGCGGGCACTTGCGCTCCGCCACGTTGACCTCGACGCTGCCCTTGGTCAAGGCATCCTTGACGAGGCGTTGGTTGCCCGCGGCGTTGCCGATGGGGAACAAGCCATGGTTTGGTGGCTTCATCTTGCGCACGTCCGCCTTTTCGGGGCGGCCCATGCGGCCACCGACCCGGCACGGGGCGCGTGGCATGAGGGAGAAACCGGCGAGGCGGCCGGCCAATTCGACCGTGGGGAACCGGGTCTCGAAATCGGGCTGGCAACCGTCGTACAGCATGCGCCGCCGATCGGTCTCGGTCAAGCGGCCGTCGATGACGTCCAGGCCCAGGCAACGGACGAGGGGCAGGGAAAGGTGCGGCTCGATGGCGATGCGGTCCCCTTCCATGCGGTGCAGGCACAACAAGCGCACCAGCAGCTCCTTGCATGCTGCGTCGTCGTTGGCGATGGTGAGTCGCCCGACGATTTCCTCGTCGCCGTCGCCGCCACCCAGCATCACGTCTTCCCAGACGCCGCGGTCGCGGACCCATTCGCTGAGCGTCCGGACCTCGGCGGGCTCCAGGTCGTGCCATAGCAGCGTCGCATCCGGATGCAGCGGGGCGCCCGTCGCCTCGGCCAGTTCCACCATCTCGGGCCCAGACAAGGTGCCGGGGCGGCCGATGTCGTCGGTGGTGCCGGTGGCTTCCTGGTGGCATTGCACCCACCATTCCCAGACCCAACTGCTGTGGGGCAGCAAGGCGTTGTTCTCGGCGAACTCGCCAAAGGGAATCAGAATCTCGCCGATGTCGACAATCTCGTCCACGGCGGGACGGTATTCCTTCACTTCGGCGGTGCTGTGCAGGCGGCGCAGGTCGCCGTTCTTCATCAGCACCGTGGGGCCATCCATTTCGTCGCACGGCGTGGCGAGCGTGCCCTTGCCGGGACGCTCGACTTTGAGCTGCGTGCCCACGGCGAGGAAGTCGTCCAGCAACGTCATGGTGGCTGGATGGAATGAGTTGGATGCGAGGCCGCCGGTGCGGCTGCGGCCGTAACGCAGACGGAATCCACCGATGCGGCTGGGGTGGCCAAACACGGGGCGTCCGGCGATGATGTCCTTGACGAACTTGGTGATGGGTGGGATGTCGGGAATGGCGTTGGGGTCCTCTTCTTCGTCCCCGTCGTCGTCCTTCTTTCCCTTCTTCATGAACTCCTCGAGGAAGTTCCAACCCTCCAGGCCCAATTTGTCCACGTGCTTCATCAATTTGGGTGCCTTCAGCACGAGGCCTTCGGCCATGACCAAGCAAGCACCGCCACGCAAGCGGTTGCCTTCCACGCGGGGCAAATCGCGGTTGCCCGTGACTTCCTCTTGCTCGGTGCCTTCACCATTGATGCAGACGGGGCAGTTCTTGGCAATCAGTTCAATCTCCGGGCCCGTCGGAGTGTATTGCAGGTTGGCGGCCTGCTTGTATGCGGGAATCTCTTCCTTGTACCGCTCAATCTCTTCCGTCGTGGGAACGAACTTGCCAATGCCCAGCTCGCGCCGCACCACGTCCGCAATGAGCACGGACATCGCTTGGCCCGTGCCACCGGCGGCGCGAATGGGGCCAGCGAAGAACAAATCGACGTAGTCGGAACCATCGTTGTTGGCCCCAAGCCGCACCTCGGCGATGCCTTCCAAGGGCGCGACCAACACGCCTTCCGTGAGGATGGAGAGGCCCGTGCGGACCGCATTGTCCAGGCACTTCTCCTTCTTCTCGCCCTTCTTCAGCAAGTCGCTGGCCACTTCCGAGGCGACGCGCAGGCTGACCAATTCACGGTTGCCGATCTCCTTGGTTGCTTGGCGGATGCGCTCGGCCACACCGGGCGGGCCGACTTGGGCCTCCACGCGGGCCGCCAAGTCCTCGGCGGGTGGAATTTCCACTTCGAGGCTTGGGTCCAGGCCCTTGCGGCGGGCCTGCTTGGCCAACGCATAGGCCCGCATCGCTTCACCGTACAGGCGATCAAAGTACGCCTTCTGCAGCTCGGACACGGCCGGGCCGCGCACCTCGCCAGCGGCGCGCTTGGAGGCTGTCGCCTCGTTGTCCGACATGTCGGCCGACGGCGTCATCCCTCCCATCGAGCGACCCAAGTCGGTTTTGCGTATGAGGCTTGGCCCGTCCACGGAGCCCGCCCAGACCGCCGCGTGGCATGTTGCGGGCGCTCCATCGGAAGCAAACCCCCAACCAAAAAACGCGTCACGGGAGGGCGTATCCGACCTATCTACTACTATCTCGACTTGTTTTCAGGTTGGGTTATGTAGGTGGGGTCAATCGGCGGCCGGTCGTCGAGTGCGGCCCGAGGGAAGCCTGTGAAACAAACAACAATTCTGATTTCTGCCAC
>JBFJWV010000157.1:0-4081 GCA_041623515.1 Thermoplasmatota archaeon
CATTGGGTGTGGCCGTGCTGTTGTTTGAAGGCGGGCTCGGCCTCAACCTCGCGGCCATCAAAGGGCAACGCCGCGTCGTCATTCGACTGATTACGGTAGGCGCGGTGGTCACCTGGCTGTTGGCGGCCGGAGCCGCTTGGTGGCTTCTCGATTTCAGCCCGCGCGCTTCACTGGTTTTGGGTGCCATTTTGGTCGTTAGCGGACCCACCGTTGTGTTGCCCCTGCTGCGCCACGTGCAGCCATCCCGGCAAGTGGACGGCGTGCTGCGCTGGGAGGGCATTCTCATCGACCCCATCGGGGCACTGCTGGCCGTGGTTGTCTTTGAAGCCACAAGCCCGGGCATGAGCTGGCAAACCGGATTGGTGACGATGCTGCTTGCCCTCGCTGCGGGGACCATCGTCGGATGGATTGCCGCAAAGATCTTCGTTCTCGCCGAGCGCCGCTACTTGGTCCCCGACGAATTGGTGCCCGCAGTCGGCCTCGCGTTGGTCATCGCGGCCTTCGTTGCCGCCGAGGTGGTGCACGCCGAGGCAGGACTTGTGGCGGCCACCGTCATGGGCGTGGTTCTTGCAAATCAAAAACACGTGCAAGTCCACCATGTTTTGGAATTCAAGGGCAGCCTGGCCACCATCCTGGTTGGCAGCCTGTTCATCCTCCTCGCCGCCCAAGTTCAGCGTGAGCAAATCATGCTGCTGGATGGTTGGACGTTCCTTTTCCTGGCCGCATTGATTCTGGTCATCCGTCCCCTGACCGTCGTGGTTTCCACCTTCCGCTCGAAGATGAAGTGGCAAGAACGGGTGTTTGTCGGATGGATGGCCCCCCGCGGCATTGTTGCAGCGGCGGTGGCCGCATTGTTTGCCCTGCGCTTGGCCGATGAAGACCCGGCGGCGGCATGGTTCGTGCCGGTGACGTTCTTGGTCATCGTGGGCACCGTATTGACGTATGGCCTGACGGTGCGGCCGCTGGCGAGTCGGCTGGGCATTGCGCAACCCGATCCCCAAGGCGTTCTGTTTTTGGGAATCAACGTCATCAGTCGCCGGCTGGCGCGGATTCTCAAAGACGAAGGCCTGCGCTGCCTGTTGGTGGATGATGACCCCCAAGCCGTCACCGCCGCCCGCCTGGAGGAACTGGAAGCGGTCAACGGCAACGTCGTGGCCACCTACCTCACCGAGGAAATGGACATGTCGGGCATTGGCCGCATGTTTGCGACCACGCACAACGACGCAACCAACAGCCTGGCTTGCGTGCACTTCACGCACGAATTCACCCGCGCCCACGTTTACCAACTGGCGGACCCGGATCCACGCGAGGAGGTCCACGAGCACCTGCGGGGCCGGACCTTGTTCAACCAGGAGATGACGTACCGCAAGCTGCGCGACATCCTCAACGACCCCACGTGGACCATTCGACGGACCGCCATCACCGAGCAATTCACCCTCGATGACCACGATGCCACGCATCGTGAATCCATCCCGCTGCTGATCTTGCAACCCAGCGAAGGCGAAGGCCCACCCAAGCTGCGCATCTTCACGGCAGACCATGCTCCGGAGGCGCAGCCTGGAGACATCCTGATGGCCCTGGTCCGAGAGGACAAAAGCACCGAGCGTTGACCTCAAGAGGCCAAGCAACTTGCCGCGACCGTGGACCTGCCCCACCTGTCACCAACCGCCGCCCATGAGCAGGTTGCCGCAGGCGCACTTCTGCTGGATGTGCGCGAAGACGGCGAGTGGCAAGCGGCCCGTTTTCCAGGTGCTGTGCACGCGCCCCTGTCGCGGTTCATGGAGCACGTCGCGGACTTGCCCAAGGACCGCCCCATCGTTGTTGCGTGTGCCGTGGGCGGCCGCAGCGTCCAAGCGGCAGCTTGGCTGAAATCCCAAGGATACGATGCCTCCAATCTCAGCGGCGGCCTGAATGCGTGGCACGCCGCGGGCCTGCCGGTTGAGCAGTGAGGGAGCGCACTTCGCACAAACGTTAAGCGCCCCCGCCCCGCGTCGACCGCATGCACAAAGTCGTCCTTGGCTTCCTGTTGGTGGCCGGGCTCGCCGGCTGCCTCGAACCAAATGCCCCGTCGGAGCCAGAAAGCAGCGCGCTGCAATGGTCAACGGATGTCTTGACATCACCTGCATTCGGCATCTTGGATGCAGTCAGCATCTGGACCCCCGCGAGCAGCGACGGCGCGCAAATGCACACGAAAGTGTGGCTCCCCGACACGAGCGAAACACCGGATTGGAAAGCACCCATCATCTTGGTTGACACGCCGTACCAGACGCCGTCAAGCCAGCAAAATCCCACCGATGAAACCAGCCGGCCAGCCGGCGCCGATTACAGTTGGCTCATCGATCACTTCGTGCCCCGCGGCTATGCCGTGGCGTTCAAGGATGTCCGAGGCACGGGCGAATCGGGAGGATGCATCGAGCAAACCGGCGCGAAACAGCGCCAGGACGGCTACGATGTGATTGAGGATTTGGCAACGCAGGAATGGGCCAACGGCCACGTCGGAATGTATGGGCGCAGTTACCGGGCCGAAACCCAATGGGGCGCGGCCATCCTGCAGCCCCCCCACCTCACCACCGTGATTCCCGTGGCCAGCGTGTCCGGACAATACGAATGGAACTTCTACGCCGGAGTCCCGTTCACCGGCCAAAGCCTCGCCGGCCAAGCCGTGTACGCCGCCACGAGCGGCGCTCCACCTCCGACCAGCCCCACAGGCTTGACCCAATACCCCACTCACTACGAGTGCCAAGCCGAGATGATGGCTGCTGGCGTCGACATGAGCGGCGACTGGAATGCATACTGGGAGGAGCGGGAACTGCGCAAACACTTCGACCAAATCACGGTGCCCGTGCTGTACGTGCACGGCATGCAAGACTGGAACGTTCGCCAAGTCGCCATCCGCGATGCTTGGGAACACATTCCAGGCGAGAAACGCCTGATGCTGGGCCAGTGGGGCCACGCGTTCCCCGACAACTACTACTCCGGCGACAGCGGCCGCGACGATTGGAAAGAAATGGTCCACGCTTGGTTCGACCATCATTTGATGGGCATCGAGAACGGCGTCATGGACGCCCTGCCACCCGTGCAGGTGCAAGACAGTGAAGGAGCCTGGCGCCAAGAAAGCGATTGGCCCCCGGTGGACGCGGCGGCCGGAACCTGGTACGCCAATGCAGAAGGCGCTTGGCTGCCGGACCCCCAGGAACCCTTCGCGCTTCAGCTACGGGAAAACGAGGAGGCGTTTGTTCGCCAGTACGGTGTGCCCCTTCAGGATGTGGACACACCCCAAGAAACCGAGTTGCGCTTCGAGTTCACCGCCGAGGAGCGGATGCATATTGCCGGTTGGCCCCAATTGGACTTTGAACTGAAATTGTTCGATGGCTTGTACCCCGATCCGGACACCGCAACGGACGCCCACTTTGCCGCCAACCTCTACATTGACGGCGCGTGGGTCAACGCAGGATACCTCTCCGCACGGCACCGGGACGGTGTGGAAACACCCAGCCCCGTGCCGGAAAACGAGTGGATTGCGTACACTTTGCTCTTCCACCCGCAGGACACGGTCATTCCGGCGGGAGCGACGGTGACGGTGACCTTTGCCGGCAGCGATGGCGATGCCCAGCCTGAGGGCACCTTCTGGGGCGCGGAGATGCGCAGCGCCTCGTTGCAACTCCCCCTCGTCACCCGCGACCTGGACGCGACGGGACTCGACGTGCCCACCAGCTAGAAGGCGAAGCCCTCGCGCATCGTCCACGCGGGCACACCTGCGGCCGGAAAGCGGCGCGGATCCGTATCGGGATGGACGTCACCGTCCACCGCGGCAGCCAGACGCTCACCAAGCGCCATCGAGCGCATCAACCCAAATCCGTTGTCGCCCGTCAAGACCCAGAGGTCGTCGTGGCCATGGACAGGCCCGCAAAGCGGCCGCGTGTCGGGGGTCCCCACGCACAGACCGGCCCAAGCTCGGCGGATGGTCGCGTCACCGCCGGCGCGGAGGCGGCGCACGACCCGTTCGGCAATGGATTGCTTGAAGCCAGAATCGCCGGCTTCATCGTACGCATCGGGCGCATGGGGTTCCAAGACCGTGCCG
>JBFJWV010000158.1:0-4056 GCA_041623515.1 Thermoplasmatota archaeon
AAATCGTTCCCGGCGAAACCGTTGGCCAGCGCGACAGCTTCCACGCAACGCGGCTCAATTTCGACATCGAAGGCGGCGTCACGGAGTTGGTCATCACCCTGGAGCCAACCAATGACGAAGAGCCCCTGCGTGGCTACTTGGGCCTCCGGTTGTGGCCCAGCAGCGTGGACCCATCCAAAACGGTGGACCCCAACCTGGAATTCGTCGCGGAAACCAAAGGGGGCTCCGTCACCTACACCGTGACCGGTGCCGGTGAGATTGTTGCCCTTGGCGTCGGCACCTGGGAAGCGGAGATTTTCGTTCCCGACGTCTTCCAAACCGGCGACCCGTCCTCGGAAGTGAGCCAAGAATTCGACCTCCACGTTGACCAATTCTTCAAGGAAACCGGGGAGCCCATTGCCTTCGGCGGCTCCGACGAAGTTCTTCCCGATGTCCGTGATGGCCCGACCGCGCAGGTGGACATCCCGTTCGTCATGACCCTGGCCACTCTGCCTGAAGGCCCGGGGACCATCAGCATCACCGTCGTGGCACGGGAATTCTACGACCACGAACCCAACGTGAGCCAATGGGATCAATGGTTGTTCACCAAGACGATTGAAGTCATCGCCGTGCCCATTCCCGAGGAGAACGCCGTGCGCATTCAGGGCACGGGCGTCATTGCTGCCCCCGAATTGGTGGAAGGCATTGCTTGGGACCGCATCGGGGAGGTCATCGGCTACGTCAGCGGGTTCCTCATCGTCGCCAGCATCTACACGGGCGGCATGTTCGGCAAGGCCACGCGCCGGCAGCTCAACAGCGTTTTTGGGACCGCAAAGCGCCGCGTCGCTTTCCACAACTTCCTCAGCTACGGAATCCTCCTGACGGCCGTGGTTCACACGGTCATGTTCATCTGGGTGGAAACCGCGTTCGACTGGACAAAAGGCATCATTTGGGGAGGCATCGCGATTCTCGCCATGATTGGGCTCGGCGTCACGGGCGCCATGCAGGTGCCCATGATCCGTCGCTGGAACTATGCCACGTGGCGCTGGAGCCACTTTTACCTGGCGATTGCCACCATGTTGTTCACGGTGGTCCATATTTTCCTCGATGGGCAGAACTTCGCGGATTTCCAGGGAACCATCGGCTACACGGACCCCTTCGGTTGAGCCACGAGGCGACAACCGCTTTATCGCTGGCGCAAGGTCGCCGCACCATGCGACCCCTTGCCCTCCTCGTCGCGGGGATTTTCCTGACCGTTCCCATTTCTGGGTGCATGGACATTTTTGGCGGCGGCGGTGACGCCCCCCGGACCCATGAAATCACTCTGGAAGTGGGCCAGTCCGCCAGCGACACGATTGCCCTGTACACCCTGAACGACGGCGAACGCGAAATGCGCGCGGTGGCCATTGGCTTCATGGTCCCCGACCAGGAGGAGCTGGAGGTGCCCAACCCCGAGATTCGTGTCAAGGAAGGCGACACGGTCATCCTGACTGTCATCAACAACAACCCCTTGCCCCACACCCTGCACTTGCACGGAGGCCTGGTGCCGTGGGAAATGGACGGGGTCCCGTTCCTGAATCAGCCGCCCATCCATACCGGCGAGGAATTCACCTACGTGTTCGAGGACCTCAAAGCGGGGACCTACTTCTACCACTGCCATGTGGATGTCGCTCACCACATGGACTTGGGCATGTACGGCGCGTTCATCGTGGAAGAACGCGAACCCACCCATTCCTATGACCGGGATTACGTGCTCATGCTCGACGAGTGGGACAACTGCCACGTGCACGGCAACACGGATCCGTTGACCGGCTCCGAAAACTCCGGCGAGTTCAGCAACCGCGCCGACTGCGTCGAACGCTACCTGCAAGACAACTTCGCACAGAACCAAATCCTCAACGCAGCGCTGGGCGATTCCACCATCGACCCGGCAAGAGATCCAGCATGCGATCAGATTGACCAACTCCCCCCGGAAGTTCAATCCACTCTGTCCGACGTCATACGGCAGCTCAACTGCGATGGCGCCCACGGCAACGCACCTCCCCAGCAAGATCCGCGCACATGGTATCCCATGACCTTCCCGGTTTATGCGCCAGTGTACAACACGTTCCTGATCAACGGCAAGGCATTCCCGGACACCGAGCCATTGGTGGTTGCGGACGGTGAAACCATCAAACTGCGCATGATCAACGTCGGTGAGGAACTGCACAGCATGCACCTGCATGGACACTACATGCTGGTGACCCACCGCGACGGCTTCCCGCTACCGGCCCCGTTCAAGGTGGACACCCTGAGCATTGCCCCCGGCGAACGGTACGATGTCATCGTCGAGGCGGACAACCCCGGCTACTGGGCATTCCACGACCACATTGGACTGCACGTCATGAACGACGACCACAGCCCGGGCGGCATGTTCACCTGCATGGCCTACGACGACTTCCACGGCCGGGATGCGGACGCGTTCAACAAATCCATTGAGTGCATGAACGAAGCCATGGCCATCTTCGAAGAAATGGGCACGGACCACGGCCACGGCGTGCAAGCCGCCTTCAAACCGCTGCGGTAACCGTCCACAACCTTTTCCTTCTCCAACCTGCACTCCTCCCTTGTGGCAAGCATTGAGTGGCCTGGAGACATCCTCATCATCTCAGCGGTGGCCACGGTGGGCTTCACGTTGCTAAGCTACTGGTTCAGCGGCGTGATGAGCAAGCGCGGCTGGAGTTGGCAGATTCGTTCCAAGCCGAAGCGGCGTTAGAGCCAATCACTCACGGAGCGGGCCACGTCCGCGGCGACGTCGTCGGCGCTTTGGGTGGCATCCACGACCAGGAAATCGTCGGCGTCGGCCAAATCCAAGTACGCGGCACGAACCAATTCGAGGAATTCCACCTTTTCGTACGGCGTCGTGGCGCCTCGATCCGTGGCACGGCTGACTGCAACCTCGGCGCTCAAGTCCAGCAGAACGACATGGTCGGGGTGGATGCACCAGGGTGCGTGAAGTGCTCGCAGGTGCGCAATGGGGTCCGTGAGGGCGTCGGCCAGGGTCACTGATTGGTAAGCCAAGGTGGAATGGAGGAATCGATCGCAGAGCACGTGCTGGCCAGCGTCCAGGTGTTCCTGGATTTGCGCTACGTGAGCGGCCCGGTCGGCCAGAAACAGGTGCAGAGTTGCCCACGGGTCGGCTCGGTCGGCGATGCTGCGTCGCACCGCCTCGCCCATCCAGGTATCCGTTTCTTCTCGCGTGGTGACCACATCGTGCCCTGCCTCGTGCAACTGCCCCGCCACCCGCCGCATGGCGGTGGATTTTCCGGAACCGTCGATGCCTTCGAACACGATGAAGCGGCCTTGGCCCACGCCCCTGCACCACCTTGCGGGGGTTAAATGGGTCCCGTTGATGGATGGCCAATGCCAGGGCGTTGGTACGAGGACTTCACACCCGGTGAAACCATTGCGCACGCCAAACCGCTGCCCGTGCGCCAAGAAGACAACGAGGCGTTTTGCCGGTTGACCCACAACACGCAGCCGCTGCACTTGGACGCGGATGCGGCGCGGGCGGCCGGTTTCCAGGACATCTTGGTCAACGGGCTCTACACCTTCAGCGCCAGCGTTGGCCTGAGCGTACCGGACTTGACGGAAGGCACGTTGGTTGCCAATCTGGGCTACGAGGATGTCAAGCACCCTGCACCCGTGTACCCTGGAGATACGTTGCATGTGCAGAGCAAAGTCCTGGACAAACGGCCCTCAAGCAAGGACGGTCGCGGCATCGTGACCATTCACCACGAAGTGCACAACCAGGACGGCATTTTGGTGTGCAGTTACCGCCGCGTCGCATTGGTGCGGACGCGTCCGGAGGATGCATGAAGTTCCGCAGTGTGTTGTTCTCGCCCGCCGACAAACCTGAACGCGTCGCCAAAGCCATGGCGACGGGAGCAGCCGATGTCGTGGTGGCCGATTTGGAAGATGGCGTCCACCCGGACAACAAATCCATGGCGCGCGTGGCCGCTGCGCATGTCCTTGCGGATGCCACGGAATCCCACGTGTTGCGGGCGGTCCGCATCAACCCATGGCCGGGAAGCGCAG
>JBFJWV010000159.1:0-4007 GCA_041623515.1 Thermoplasmatota archaeon
CACGAGCTCAAAGCCGGGGGTGCTGGTGCTGCCACCGTCGCCACCGTCTTCACCGTCGCCACCATCGCTGGGGTCAACAGGGTCAACGGGGTCGACAGGGTCAACGGGGTCAACGGGGTCAACGGGGTCGACAGGGTCGACGGGGTCAACGGGGTCGACCGGGCCGGTGCTGCCCGACTTGTAGATGATGAGGGTCTCATCATCAATCGAGGCGCCGGTGACCAGGTAGAACCAGTCAGCCGCGCTGAGGCCCTTTTCGTCATCGCCTTCGATGATGGTCCAGGTGGCGCTCAGGGCGTCGAGGTCATCGACGTCCATTTCCCAGTAGTCACTGGATTCGCCAACGGGGCCGCCGCCAAGGAAGAACGCTTCTTCGTCGAGCTTGGGGTTGCCGGTGGGCACCAAGAAGATGGTGTCCTCGGAACCGAAGCCGCTCGGGAAGGCGTCGTCGTAGTAGAGGCTGTACGCGTGTTGCGTGGCACCCTCGGTCTTGGCGAATTCACCGTCGTAGAGCTTGGCTTGGTCGTCCGTCAGGAAGGTTCCAACGTTGGCGGTGCCGGACAGAACGAAGTCACCGTAGACGGGTTCGTCTTCGGTGCCGCAGCCGGTTTCCTCAACGGTGGCGACGTGGTGGGACCGCAGCATGATGGCCTTGGCAACCCAAATGTCATCGCCGTTTTCGTCTTCCTCTTCTTCGTAGAAGGTGCACCATTGGGTGTCATCGGCGTTGGCCAGACCAGCAGAGGGCGCTGCGGTTTGCAGAGCCAGGTTGAAGGTCACAGGGGCCATGAAGCCGTAGCCGGGGCGGGCCAGTTGGGCGCCGTCCTTGCTGATGATCAAGTCCATGGTGGACACGGTTCCACTGAAGTCGTGGTCGAGGACGATGGGCTCGCCGTCGTCGATCTCGCCGTCACCGTTCAGGTCCATGACGAACCAGGCACCGTGGGGGTGCGTGGCGTAGTGGTCCGGAGCGGTGTTGTTGCCGACGGTGGCGTTGAAGGCGCCGTAGGCGTAGTCCTTCAGTTCGCCGTCCAAGCCGTTGGGCAGGACTTCGCCGGTGATCAGGTTGACGTCGTTGTCATCCGCGTCGCCACTGCAAGCAGAGTCGAAGTGCAGAATGACGGGGGAGTCCACGGTGGCGGGCTCGTCGTCGTCAGAGGCCAGAATGCAGAGGCGGACCGGGTCGTCGTTCAAGGGGAACGCGGTGCGGTTCGTGTCAGCGAAGTGCTCCTCGTGCAGCGGGTGGCCGTCCTTGATCAGTTCGCCAGCCCGGGGGCCGGTGAGCACAAAGGATTCGTTGCCGATGCGGGGCTCGGTGAAACCGGTGGCGTTGCGCACCAGGAGGAGCGCTTCGCCGCGGTAGCCGTTTTCTTCGTAGTCCTTCTGCTTGTCAGCGATGGCCAGGAAGTAACCGAAGCCTTGGCCGCCGGCGGAGTATTCGCCGTTCCGGCCGGTCGTGTTGATCGGCAGGAGCGCGGGGTTGGCCAGGTACGGGAAGTCGGTGTCGATGAGCGTCAAGGCGTTCTCGCCGGTGAGGATCAAGTCACCAACGGAGGTCTTGTTGTCGCCGTCAACGTCGACGGTCAGGGGTTCGCCTGCGTCGTACTTGCCGTCAGCGTCCAGGTCAGCGTAGAAAATCCACCAGCCCGGAACTTGCACACCGGCACCCTCGAGGTCGTCGCCGTCTTGGACGCGCATGCCCGTGGACAGGTGCACGTCGTCTTCGGTAACGAGGGGGTTGCTCTGGTTGCCCACAAAGAAGGCAGCGAGCTCGCCGCTTTGCAGCTTGTCGTCAGCGACGAGTTGGACGAACGTGAAGTTCGCGAAGGTGCTGAACTTGACGGAAGCGTCTTCGTCAGCGTCGTCTTCCATGACAACGGAGCCAGCGTCGAATCCGTTTTCGGAGTAGACGCGGACCCAGCCTTCACCAACGGTCGCGGTGGCCGGGTTGGTCACTGCGGAGTTGTTGGTCAGGTAGATGTCGCCCTTTTGGTAGGACTTGCCCGTGTGGTAGAAACCGCACGAGTTGGCGTTGCCGCCGTCGTTGTGCTTGCAGAAGAGGTTGACATTGATGTCACCAATGTCGTACTCCCAGTCGCCAAGCTCGACAAAGGTCGTGTAGCCTTGTTGCGCCCCACCAAAGGTGCTGGCAGCGAACAGGGCCACGACGAGCATGCCGAACAGCTTGTTCATTTTGTTCATTTTTTTCCTCCAATTGTTGTTTGGATGAGTCGAGTTGCGTTTGGGCCGGGCCATCACTGATAGCGACGACCCAGACGTGGATGCTTTGCAGCACCCTGTCTCGGACTCAAGCCGATTCAGATTGCCCCCCTATATAAAGGACACCAAACAGGGGCGGAATGGTCGTGGGGCGCTCAGGCCCCGCACGCCGCCGGGCGCATCCAGGGGACCAAATCGAGGATGGACTCGAAGTCCGCGCCATCGGCGGAAGGGTCCAGCAACACGGCGAAGCGCACCAGGTAAAGGACGGCGAACAGGAGCATGGCGCCCGCAATGGCGCCGCCAAACGCACCCGAGTCCTTCAGGAGGTGGTGGACGGCAAGGCCCAACGCCAACGCCGCGAGTGGCAAAACGACGGCCGGCACGGGAGCCGCCGCTGCGAATGCCAGCAACCAAAGGCTCCGGCCGCGCAGGCGACCAATGGGCGCGTTGAGGCGCAGTTGAATGCGGCCCGGCGCACGAGTCATCCGGAAAGTGGTGGCGGCATAGAGAATGGCAGCGGCAGCGAGTGCAAGCAGCAGAATTCCCCCACCATACCACGTTACGGGATTGGGAACGCTGAACGGACCCCCATAATCGGGAATGGAGCGCAACGACATGGTGTCCACCCAGCGGGCACCGCAGGTCACCCCGACGGGATCTCGAAGTCCGATGGCGATGACATGGAAAATGGACCCAACAGGCGCGGCGATGCCGACCCCTTGCAGTAGAGCGATGCCCAAGTGCTTGGGAGCACTGTAGATGTGGCCCCTCATCCAGAGCATGGCCGCGATGGCAAGGCCCCAAATGGCGAACCAGGGCGTGAGCGCAATGCCTGCAGCGATTGGGAGTGGCGCCAGCCAATGCCATGCCCGGTGGCCCCCCAGCGCGAGTGCCAAACTGGCAACTGCGGCGAAACGAACGAATCCACCCGTAACGGCCAACTGGCCTTCGAGAAGCAGGCTTGGATCCAAGGCCATCAGACCCGCCGCCACCAAGCCGGCCGGTGCGCTGTGGGCCAGCCGGCGGCCCGCAAAGGCAACGCCGATGACGGTTCCCGCCGCGACGACGCCCGCGAACACGCGCATGGCATCCAGCTGGAGAACTTCGAAAGCGAGCCCAAACGGCGTGCCGCTTTCCCGGTGCAACTGTTCAACGGCAAGGGTTTCCGTTCGCAGGGCGCCCAACGTGATGGTGGCCACCAGCACCGCGGCACCCATGACGAGGGCAATGGCGACAAACCACCAGGGTGGTTGCCCCGGTGCCTCGCGCTCTTCCGCAATCCAAGAGGATGGGCCAGATTCCTGTGGAACCCGGGTTGCAGGACCTTGTTCGGGGGGCACGCGGCCGGCGACTCACCGGCGCATGGGGTTTAGAGGTTCCTTGATGAACCCCCCAGAGTTCCTTTCCTGTAGCGAATCCACCTCGACGAAATGTTTAAGTGCATGACGGCTCACGACCAATATAGACAGGGTGGTTTGACGCGCCCTCGCGTGACCACCTGAACTTGGGAGTTTCGATTTTTATGGCCGAGAAAGAAAAAGAGAAAGTCGAAGAAATCACCACGTGCCCGGAGTGCGGCTCGAACCACATCGAGAACGACTACGAGCGCGGTGAGATGGTCTGCCAGACCTGTGGCCTCGTCCTCGACGACGCCTTCATCGACCAAGGCCCCGAATGGCGTGCCTTCGATTCGGAGCAGCGCGAGAAGCGCGCCCGTGTCGGTGCGCCGATGACCTACACCATCCACGACAAGGGTCTCTCGACCATGATCGGCTGGAAGAACA
>JBFJWV010000160.1:0-3999 GCA_041623515.1 Thermoplasmatota archaeon
CGCCTCCTTGCTGGTATTGGATGTCGCGTTGGCGACCGGGTTGGGGGGTGTGGCGCTGCTGGCATCCGCGCCCGGACGCGGCCTGTACGTCCGGCTGGCCATCTCCCTGGGCCTGGCCTTGCTGACGGCCCTGTGGCTATTCGGTCCGGTGCAGCCGCGCAGTCGGTACCATGTCCTGGCGGTCATCTGGGCGGCGCTGGTCTTGGCGGGCGCCCAGTTCGGCCACAACGACGGTCCGACCAGTCAGGTGGTGCAATTTGTCCATGCCATGTCCATGGCTCTCTGGGTGGGTGGCCTGTTGGCGTATCTGGCATGGATGCGTCGCGACGATGTCACCGCCGAGGATGCATTGGCGCTGGGGCCCCGTTTCGGAACCATGGCGTTGATTGCGTCCACGTTGCTCGTGGTGACAGGGGTGCTGCTGTCGGTGGGGATTCTGGGCTCACGGGTCGCAAGCGAACCGTTCTCGGATCCCTGGCGCACGGCGCTGACTCTCAAGATTGGCGCTGCGCTGCTGATGCTCTTGATTGCCGCGGTGAACCGGTTCATCGTGCTAGGTGGCGCGCCATGGGCGGCTGCGGCCAGGGCCCGCATCCGAGTCCTGATGCGCCTCGAGGCTCTGGGGGATTCGGGGACGCTACGACGCCTCGTGGCCGCCGAGGTCTTGCTTGGCCTGGTGGCCGTCACCTTGGCGGCCGTGTTGATGAGCTTGGCACCGGCGGTTTGAATTCCCGCCGACACTAAATGGCGCGAAGTCAATCCCTGGCCATGGCCAAGAAAGCCAACCTTGTCCGGCCCGGGATTCTCGGCCGAGCAATCCGTGTGGTCCTGGGGGCAGCAACGCTCAGCTTGACCTATTCGTTGCTGACCAACTTGCGCACCATGTGGAGTGGGGACATGCCCATTGGAGCGCTCGATTTCTGGGTCGCCATGGCGCTGACCTTTGGGCTCACCGGCTGGGTCGTCAGTGAATTGGCGGCCAAGCCATGGGGCCAAAAGCCGCTGCTCGTCGGGCTTGCCGCGGGGGCCGTTTTTTCGCTGCTTGGGTTGGCCATCGACGGCAACTTGTTCGGCTCGGTATTCACCACATACCTCTGGACCTGGGCGACCGCGCTGACGCTGCTGCTCGGCGTCACATTGGTCGTCGCCGGGGTCGCTGCCCAGCCAGGATGCGAGATGCGGGTGTATGCCTCCATGGCCGCCCGCGCAAAAGGCGGCAATCCGGAAGCGGTGGCGTGCAAGGGTGGCATCGACCGCTGGGACCACATTGGATCTCCGGACAGCAAATAGTATCCTGCGTCGACCAGAATTATTAAGCCGAAGTGATTGAACTGGCGCGCATGCTGAGAATCCTGGCCGGCTGGCTCTTGGTTGCCGGCGCCTTGGCTGGTTGCACGGGTGCGCCCGAAAGCAGCAATGAAACACCGGACGAAGCAAACGACGCCCCCCTCTTCCGCGTCGACCCCGTCCGCCTTGGTGCAGCGGATTTTGAGGCGTCCGACACGTTGTCCGGGACGTTCGCGTTCACCGACAACGACCAATACGCGGGGGAGGCGCAAAGACGGCTGGGCCAGGCCCCCGACAACTGGCGTTTCCATGATTTGTCCAACCTCCTGCCGTCCGCGGGGTTGTTCGCCATTGAGGTGACCGTGGACGCCGACCCGGGCGGCGGTGACATCGACGCGTGGTTCGAGGGAGATGGAATCATCGTGAGTGATTGCGAATGCCCGTTCGGCGGGCACAACGTGATCACGGGCCATGGGCTCGGCGGGTTCCCACTTACCCTGTCCGTCCAATACGATGAAATCAGCAGCGGCCCCGATGATCCGGATGTGGCTGCCGAGGGCTTCGATTACACGGTCGACATCGTGGTCCGCAGCCAAGAACGCCCCATCCCGCCCGGAATTCCGGTGGCGGTCCGGTTGACCGAACCAGGCGATTACATCGCGTTCGCCAACCACACCGAACCAATCAGTGTCTTTTCACCCAACGATGAGCCGGTTGCCACCATCGGGGCAGACAATGACAGTTTCATGCTGGCCAATGGCATGCCCGGTGGGGAGTATGTCTTCATCCAACAGGAAAATGGCGCCCCCTACGATGCGGCGGTCTGGCACATGGGTGACAATGAGCGGCGTGCCCGTGCGTTGCCGATCGATTATGCGTGGCACATTGCGGACCTCGGGCTCGGTACGACCATGCGCACGACGTTTGATGCGCCGGCGACCGTGATTGCGGTGCTCGTCTGCGCGGGCGCGGGCGAGGCAACGGCATTCCCGTCCGTGGAAATCACGCGCCCCGATGGCGAAATCTGGGCGGGCATGTCCGGCGACATTGCCCTGCTGGGCTGGGGCGGATGTTTCTCCAATTGGATTGGGGCTCCGGACCAGCAGCCCGGTACCTGGACCGTGACGTACACGGAACAGGCCGGAGAGGGCGTCGAGATCGCGGCGCGTACCGGCGCGTACGTTCGCTGATGGCCGCTGGTTGATAAGCGCCGGACGAAGGGCCTTTGAAGCGACGCCCTCCTGGGCCACTGGGATGCAAACGCAACAGGAGGTCGCATAGCGTGGCGGCCATCGCGGAAAGCTTGGCCAAGGGCCAAAAGGAAATCAGCGTCGCTGAGTTTTTCGAGCGCAATCGCCAGATTCTCGGTTTTGATTCTCCGACCAAGGCACTCATCACCAGTGTCAAGGAGGCCGTGGACAACGCACTCGACGCTTGCGAAGAAGCCGGCATTTTGCCGGAAATCCGCGTGGAAATCCACCCGACCGAGCACAAGGATGAGTACCGCTTGGTCGTCGAAGACAACGGCCCGGGAATCGTGCAGCGCCAACTGCCCAACATCTTCGGGCGCCTGCTTTACGGCAGCCGGTTCCACCAAATCCGGCAATCCCGGGGCCAACAGGGCATTGGCATCAGTGCCGTGGTTCTCTACGGCCAAATCACCACCGGCCACCATGCCCATGTTGTCTCCAAGATTGGCAAGGGCCGCCCGGCGGTCCGCATGGAGCTGAGTCTGGATACCAAAACCAACAGCGCCGTCATCCACGACAAGGGCATTGCGGAAGATTGGGACAAGGAACATGGCACGCGCGTCGAAGTCACCATGAAGGCCCGCTACCAGGGCGGTGCCAAGTCGGTCTTCGAATACCTGCGCTCGACCAGCATTGTGAACCCTCATGCGTCGGTTCATTTCCTTGACCCCACGGGTGAGCAATTCACGTTTGAACGGGTGGACGACGAAGTTCCGGCCAAGACGCAAGCCATCAAGCCGCATCCGCTCGGTACCGAATTGGGCACCATTCTAAAAATGGCGAAGGCCAGCGAGTACCGCAAGCTGACCACGTTCCTGCAAAAGGAATTCAGCAGCGTCGGCGCCGGCGCCGCCAAAAAAATTCTCGAAGCGGCCAAACTCGAGAACATCAGTCCCAGCGACTTGACGCGGGATGAAGCGCGGACCTTGCATGACGCCTTCCAGAAAGTCAAGATCATGGCTCCGCCGACGGATTGTTTGTCCCCCATCGGAGACATCCTGGTTCGACGTGGGCTGCAAAAAGAAACCAAGGACGTCAGTCCCGAGTACATTGCCACCGTCACCCGGCCCCCCGCGGTTTGGGGCGGCCACCCGTTCCAGGTGGAAGTCGGGGTGGTGTACGGTGGCAGTCTGCCGAAGGAAGGGGCTGTCCGCGTCCTGCGCTTCGCCAACCGGGTGCCCTTGCTGTACGCTGGCGGTGGCTGCGAATGCACGCAGGCCGTGCAAGACGTGGATTGGCGCCGCTATGGGCTGGACCAACGCAGCGGCAAAGGATTGCCCAACGGCCCGGCCATCATGCTGGTCCATGTGGCGAGCACCAAAGTGCCGTTTACCAGCGAGGCCAAAGAAGCGGTCGCGCCCATGGAAGAAATCCACAAGGAAATCAAACTGGCGCTGCAGGAAGCGGCGCGCGGCCTGGGCCGGCACTTGAAGAAGAAAGCCAAGCGCGCCAAGGTGAGCGA
>JBFJWV010000161.1:0-3935 GCA_041623515.1 Thermoplasmatota archaeon
AGTCAAGGGCGCAACATGACAGGCGTCTTGACGGGCTTCGGTGCCACCAAGGGCTCCCAGGAAGACTCGGATGGTGATGGCCTCGACGATGACGATGAACTGAACACCGTCAACAATGCCAACGGCTACTGCCAGCCTACCACCAATTCCACGACGAACAGCTTGCAATCCAAGCACAAGGACCCTGGACACAACCTGTACGATGCGTCCTGCCTGACCGGCAACCGCACGAACCCGGTGTTGCCGGACTCCGATGGCGACGGCCTGACGGACCGCGAAGAAATCTTGGGCCTGGACGGGGAAGGCAATGCGAACGGCTTCGGAAGCCCGACGGACCCCTGGAACGTTGACTCGGACCGCGATGGAGACCGCGATGGTGCCGAGTTGGCTCAGTACGTCGGTGGTTCTCCAGCACCGAAGCAAAAAAATCCAACGCACCAACCCACTGACCCAACGGATCGAACGTCCAATCGAACCAGTGTGTCAGCTGCAACCACCGTTGAAGGGGCTCTGGCCACCATCATCGGTACTGTCCCCGGAGTGCCTCCGCAAAACGAAATCATTGGCATCCTCATGCCGGAATGCAAGTTGCCCGCGAATCAGCGCCCGGCGTATTGCACGCCGATTGGGGAAAGTCCCCATGACCAACGCGACGCCCGTGACTTGGACGGCGACGGCGAGGAATTCGAAACCAGTGGTCAGCCCGACCTGCTTGAAGAGCGCGTGGCTTACACGCGCAGTGCAGGCGACCGGGACCACAAGGGCGCGGCGACCACGGATGTGACGCTGATTTCGCCCAACCCGCGCCTCGGTGGTTTGGCTCCTGAAGCGGCCCGCATCATTGTGGGTGACTGGGACACCAGCGACCGCACCGAAATCCTGGCCGTCGAAGAAATTGCTGGCAAACGTGCTCGTTGCGTCTACCAACTGGATGACGCGCAAGGCCCGGTTGGGCTGTTCATCGGCACTGGCAGCAATGTCACGTCTGCATGCACGGATCCTTCGGCAGCCGTCATGGCGGACCCCAACGTCGAATTGCTCGGAGACCGTGGCCTTCTCGTCAAGAACGGCGACGACATCCAAGCAGGATTCTACCTGGATGGCAACAACATCTACGATTCGTACGTGAATGTTGGTGGCACCCAGCACAATGTCAATGCCTCGTTGGCCAAGAATGACGATGGCAAGTACGTGTTGTCGGAGACGCACGATGACCCCAGCACCTGTGAACCGGGCGCCGGTCCCACGGGCCCCGCTCCGGTTGGCGCGCCCGATTGCGACGAAACGGAAACCAGCGTGGTTCTCCCGGGCCAAAGCAGCGACCCCACCGAGGGTCTGCCTGGCACGGCTGAGGTTTGCGCGGCACTGGGCGGTGACCCGAGCAAGGCGTTCCCCGACTGCTTGTCGGCGGACCCCCACGGCACGGTGTGCAGCACCGCGGGCGGCAACGAGAGCAAGGACGCGCCCGACTGCTTGCAGCCGGACGATGAAGACGATGGTGGCGAAGAGCCGCCTTCGGAGCCCTGCGAAGGCTTCATCGCTGTTTGCCGGCCGGCCAAGAGCGGCTTCATCACTGGTTTGCTGGGTCAGCCCGGCATCAAGCTGAAGATTGGCCCCATTGAACTGTTCACCATCTAAGGTGGCGGCAGTCCCTCTTCCCTTCCCCCTCTCTTTTCCCCGAATTCCTCAGCCACGTGCTGCGGTTTGCAGTATCAGTCTGCAAACGACGGAAAAACTCAGCAACGGCTAAGTACTGGGCGTTTTTGGTCGCATCAGTTCCTATGAGGTTCCTAAAGAAGGTGGCTGGTCGGGGAAGTTTGACCCTCCCCAGCGACATCCGAGAAGCTCTCGACATCCAAGAAGGCGACCTGGTCGAATTCTCCATTGTGGGTGTTGTGCGCAAACAGCAAGCTGCAGACGCACCGGCCAATCGGCCGGAAGCCAACCCGGTGGGTGGCGCCTGATGCAACGCAGCGCACTCACCCTGGCCACGTGCTTGATGCTGTTCGGGGCCGCCTTTGCGATTCCGGCCATGGCCCAAAACGAACCCGTGGCCGACCCCGCGTCCGACTGCGCCGGTGGCTCCAACGACTTGGCCATTGGTGAAGCGGCCGAAGACACCCCAATCGGCGAGCGCCTCGTGTGCGTTGCCGATGGTGGCGACGCACCCACACTGGTGGCTGAAACCGCCGCCGACGCCCTTGCGTTCCTCTGTTCCCAAGACCCCGACGGCTCCGCGCCCGAAGATGTCTGTGTTCCCGAAGATGAACCCGTGGACAACAACCCCACGGTGACCCTGACGCCCAACCGCACGGCCCTCCAGGCCGGCGGCAGCGTTGACTTCGCCTTGACCGCCACCGACGACGGCACCATCACCAGCTGGGCCCTCCAAACCGGCGACGGCACGGAATACAACCAAACCACCAGCGGTGCCTACTCGGACCGCACCATCTCGCACGCCTTCACGGCGGCCGGTTCCTTCCAAGTGAACTTCACGGTCACCGACAACGGCGGCAACACGGCCCAAGAATCGGTGACCATCAGTGCCAGCCAATTCCCTGCGGGCCACCCGCAACCCACCGTCTCCTTCAGCCAAACGGACAGCAAGCTGGCCCCCGACCGCGTGGTGTTCACCCTGAACGCCACCGACGATGGTGCCCTGACGAACTGGACGTTCACGTTCGGCGACGGCGACGAACTCAACGACACCACCGACGCCGGCAACGGCCAAGCCTTTGGCAACTTCACCAACTTGACCGTGATTCACACCTACCTGGACCACGGCTCCTACTCCTGGAGCCTGGCGGTCAAGGACGATGATGGCCACCGGAGCACCGTGACCGGCTCCCTGACGGTCCTGGAGCCTGCATTCACCATCAAGCTGGCCCCCGCCGCGCTTTCCCTTGTGGAAGGCCGCGCCGGCAAGACGTACGCGCTCAACACCACCGAGCTGCAACCGGGCCAGGAGGCAGTCCTCAACTTCTCCCACAGCAGCGCCCTGAACGTCACCGTTGGCGGCCAAGCCGTTGACAACGTGTCCTTCAACGACACGACCTGGGACACGCCCGTCATGGTGACGGTGAGTGCCTACGAAGACAGCGACCAAGACTCCATCACCCTGACCAAGCTGTGGCACCACTACAACGAAAGTGCCAGCAGTGGCTTCGGTGGCAAAGGCGTTCGCGCCCAGTACGTGGCCGTGGCGGTTGCTGACGACGATCACCCCGCCTTCGATTACGATGGCGATGGCACACCCGACGTGGACGATGCATTCCCTGAATGCGACCGCGCCACCAAGGACAGCGACAACGACGGCCTGGCGGACGACCTCACGGCCGGCAACGGCAAGTGCGACACCGTTCCGGGCGAAGACACGGACGACGACAACGACGGCGTCCTTGACGGCGACGACGCCTTCCCGCTCGATCCCTCAGAGAGCAACGACAACGACAACGACGGCATCGGCGACAACGCCGACCCCGACGATGACAACGACGGCGTCTCCGACCAATTCGATGCTTTCCCATTCGATGAAAACGAATCCGTTGACACGGATGGCGATGGCATCGGTGACAACGCGGATACGGACGACGACGGCGATGGCGTGGATGACGCCAACGACGTCTACCCCCTCGACCCCAACCGTGCCGGCGACGCCGATGCGGATGGTGTTGACGGGCTGGTCGACAACTGTCCCGGCGACGCAAACGCGGATCAAGCCAACCATGACGGCGACGCCTTCGGCGACGTCTGCGACCCCGACGATGACAACGACGGCGTCAACGACGAAGACGACTGGGCTCCCTTCAACGCCAACGAGACCCACGACACGGATGGCGATGGCATCGGCAACAACGAAGACGATGATGATGACGGCGACGGCATCCTCGACGTGGACGAAGTGGCCGACGGCACCGACCCCCTGAAGAAGGACA
>JBFJWV010000162.1:0-3897 GCA_041623515.1 Thermoplasmatota archaeon
CCGGCCAATTGGAACTGGTTCAAACCATTCACGACGCTCAAACCCAAGGGCGCTCCACGGCGGTCGAATCGCCAACAGGCACGGGCAAAACCATCGCCGCACTCGTGGCGAGCCTGCAATCGGCGAACCTCGACGGCAGCCGCATCGTGTACGCCACCCGAACCAACACGCAGCAGGCACAAGTGGTTCGCGAACACCACGCCCTCCGGTCGGCGGGTCATGATTCCGGGTTGCTTGTCCCGTTCATGGGACGCCGCCATTACTGCCCCTTGCTCGCCGACGATGACCGGTTCCGCGACGGCACGGCCGAAGAACTGGGCCGCCTCTGCCGCGATGCAAAACGCAAGGCCATCCAGGAAATGGAATCGGGTGAGCCCGTTGAAGGGTCGTGCCCCTATTATCGCAAACTCATGGAAGACGGCACGGGACCCGTGGAGTCATTGCTCCGCCAGGGCATGGATGCATCCACCCTCGGGCGGCGCATTGCCTCCTGCGGCAGTTGCCCCTATGAGGCGCTCAAAGCCTTGCTCCCGCAGGCCGATGTGGTGGTGGTGCCGGCGGTTTTCGTCATCGATGACCGCCTGCGCAACACGCTGATGTCCTGGCTGGGAACCGGCCCCGACGGCGTCCATTTGGTCCTGGACGAAGCGCACAATTTTCCCACGGCGGTCCAGGAGCATCATTCCCCACGACTCGCCGCCGGGTCGATTCAACGCGCCGTGGCAGAAGCCGAGCGCCTGCAAGACCCGGTCCTGGCAGGCCGCATCCTGACCACGAGTTTTCTCAATGGCTTGACACGCGCCATCCTTGGGCTGGCTGACGAATTCATCCTCTGCGATGCCGACGACGCACTGGTGCCACCGGGCGCCCTGGAGGAGCGACTCATGGAAATTCTGCAGGTGCCCAGCACCGTGATCATGCAGGCGGCTTCGGAATTGGAAACCTGGGGAGACATCATTCGTGAACGGCAACGCGCTGCCGGTCGCCTCCCCCGCAGCTACCTGGGCGCCATGGGCACGTTTCTGCATGGATGGTGGGCAGCCCAGGACGCGCCCTATGCGCACCTGGTCGAACGGGAGCCCCTCGCCGTCGAAGCCCATCTGTTGCATCCAGGCGCTGTGCTCGGCTGGCTTGGCGAATGCGCCAGCACCACCCACATGAGTGGGACCTTGGCCCCCACTGATGAGTACGTGGCCAGGTGCAACCTCCCTGCAACCACCGTCCAACAGGTCTTTCCTTCGCCTTTCGCCGCGGACCAACTCTCCATCGTTGGACTCCATGGCGTTCACCGGCGCTGGCAAGCCCATCAGGACGACCCCGGCCATGCGGAACGGCAACAAATGGCGGCCCGGACGCTCCTGGATTCCATGCCTGGCCGAACGGCGCTGTGGTTCCCCAGCCACGCCATGCTGCGCGACTACCTCGAAGAGGGCTTCCTGCACGGCTTGGGACGCTCTATCCATGCGGAGCAAGCGGACATGACGCACGCGGAAGCCGAGCAAATGATGAATCGCTTCAAGGAAAAGGAGGGTGCCATTCTCCTGGGGGTGCTAGGAGGGCGCCTGAGCGAAGGCATCGATTTTCCCGGGGACGCGCTGGAGCATGCGCTCGTCTTTGGCATTCCCTATCCTCGGCCGACGGCACGGCTCCAGGCGGAGATCCACCACAATGACCGTCTCCACGATGGCCAAGGCTGGACGTACGCGGTCCATAACCCGGTGGGGCGGCGCATCCGGCAAGCCATCGGTCGGTTGGTGCGTGGGCCTTCAGACCGTGGCCAAGCCGTGATCCTGGATGAGCGGATTGCACGCTTCCGTGGCCATCTGCCCAATTTGGTGATGGTCGATGAGGCAGCGCAAGCGTTGGACCCCCCGCGCCCCAAGTGGGGCTTTCAAAGCGCCGGCACGCTCCAGGAGGGGTGCTCCGAAACGGAAGCCTATTAAGCGGAGTTCAACCCTTGCATCAAGTGGAAGCGGCGTAGCTGGATTGTTCTGAGTGCATCCCATCCCCTCCTCGTGAGGCCAGTTATGCCCTTCCTTCTTCTCTTGATTTTACCAGCGAAGCTTGTCGGCCACGTCGAAATTCCGGATGACCACCAATGAGCCTTGGGGACTGATGGCCTTGACTTTCGCCAGCTCATCGTCGGTCAGTTCAACGTCTTCGAATTTGATGACGTCCTTGAGGCCAGACCGTTCGCTGGGCAGGTTCATGGATAGACTCACCACCTTGCTGGAGCCTTCAACGGGCATTCCCAGCGCCGTGAGAATTTCGATGCTCTTGCCGGCGGCAATGTGGTCGAGGACGGTCCCATTGCGGATGGGGACGATTTTGAATTCCTTCATTTGGCATTCTCCAGGAGAGTTGCAAGGACGGCCATGCGAACGGGCACACCATTGCGGGCTTGGTCAAAATACTTGGCCGCTGGCAGTGCATCGACATCCGTGGCCACTTCGTCCAGGCGGGGGAGAGGGTGCAAGACGATGGCCTTTGATTGGGTCCGCGAAAGCAGGTCCGCATCCACGATGAGTTGGCCAGATGCTGCCTCGTAGTCGCCTTGATTGGCAAATCGCTCCCGCTGGACACGCGTCACGTAGAGAACATCCGCCATGGCGGCTGCTTCGTCCAAGGTCGTGGTCTCCACGTTGTCGAACCCAGCGGGCAGCCCCAGCCCTTTTGCGGGGACCGCGACGACACGGCCTCCGAGGCGCTGCACCATGGGGACCAAGCTGTGCACAGTGCGACCATACAGCAAATCGCCAATCACCGCCACGGTGATGCCGGCGATGCCACCGCACTCTTGCTTGATGGTGAACAAATCCACGAGCGTCTGCGTAGGATGCTGGCCGGCGCCGTCGCCTGCATTGATGATGGGGACGGTGGAGGCCATGGCAGCCCGCGCTGCGGCCCCCTCCTGCGGGTGTCGCAGCACAATGGCGTCAGCGTACCCTGCAAGCACGCGGATGGAATCCTCCAAGGTCTCCCCTTTGCTGGCACTGGTAGCTGCTGCATCGCTGAATCCGATGACTTTTGCTCCTGCCCGGTGGGCCGCCGCCTCGAAACTCAGGCGGGTTCGCGTGCTGGGCTCAAAGAAGGCCGTGCAGACAATGCGGCCGGCCAGATGGTCAGTTGCGGGAGGGGCCTCGGCCCTCTCCAACAATGCAAGAATTTCTTCGTTGCTCCAATCATCGAGCGAGCACAAATTCATGCATCGTCCTCCTTGTCATCGGCATTTTTCAGTACCCCCGCGGGCCGGTCGTATCGGCCGGCCAGGTCGTCTTGGATGGTTCGGTCCCAAATGGGCACCTCGGCCATGTATCCGGCGCGCGCAACCATGTGCGCCGCCACGGGAACCGTGAGGAAGATGAACACGATGGCGGCAACGGCTCGAGCGCCCACGGCAAGCGTACCGAAATGGACGCCGACGGCTGCCAGGACGAGGCTGGAGCCGAGCCCTGCCGCCTTGCTGCTGGCGCTCATGCGCGTGTACAGGTCCGGCATGCGAACGACGCCGATGGACGAAAGGACCATCAACAACGCGCCAACGAGAAGCAGAATGGCAGCCGCCGCCTGCGCAGCGCCGTCAACGAACTCAGCCACGGTACGTCTCCTCCTGCATGGCCCGACGTTCCACGTGGCGAGCAAACGCAATGGTCGATAAGAACGCGAGCAGAGCCAGAATGATGGCCGCGTCCAGGAAGTCGCTTTGGTCGTACAGGATGGCTGCCGCACACGTAATCCCCAGAGCTTGCAACGTCAGAAGATCGAGGGCAATGACGCGGTCCGGGACCGTTGGCCCCCGCAACAATCGGACCAATGTCAAGAGCATGGATGCCGCGATGGCGACCAGAGCAACGGTGACGACGGTTTCAATCCAGCTCATTGCATCAACTCCCGAAC
>JBFJWV010000163.1:0-3873 GCA_041623515.1 Thermoplasmatota archaeon
GAGTTCGCCGGGGCGGTGTGCACGGTACCCGGTGTTCGGCTGGGGTTCGGGGACCCCCAATGCCTGGGTGATGATGTGCCCCATTTCTGCTTCTTCGCCCGCGGTCACCGGGCCACGCTCCCCGCGCGCCGCGCGCGCCCGTTCCACTTCGATGACGGAGTCGTCCGTTGTGAGCAGCTCGATTTCATCTGGCGTGACGCGGTACAGGCGTGAATCGCCCACCCAAGCCCAGCTGAGGAATCGGGGGCCGACACGCATGGCAATCAACGTGGTGGCGCCATCGAGTGCCTCGGATGCAATCACGCGGTGGCACTCCTTGGCAGCCGCCACCAGAACCCGTCCCGGGCTGCGGCCGCTGGTGGTGTCAAACAACGTGTCCGAGTAGGGTGGTGTCATCAGTGTGCGGACGGCGTGCCGGCTGGCTGCGCGGCCCCCTTCCATTCCACCGACGCCGTCTGCGACCGCTAGCAGGGTCACGGCCCCTTCCGTGTGGTGAAAGCAAGCGTCCTGGGACACACCGGACTGGTCTCGGGGCACTTGCAACGAATGAATGCGGGGCATCAATCCACTTTGACCACGGTTTTCGCCCGGTGAATGTCGGCGCGGGTGGTTTTGCTCGATTGCACCATGGTCAAACTTCGGTCGATGCGTTCGCGAACTTCATTGAGCTTCGTCAGCGCCGGGTCGGCTTCCAATTCCTTCAGTTCCGTGCGCGCTGCTTCCCGCTCGGCCGGGTCCGCCGACATGGCCATGACCTGGGTCTTGGACACCTCGTACAGGCCGCGGGGAACGGAATCGTCCCCGTGCGGGTTGGCTCCTTCGATGCACGCCACGGAAACGGTGCGCCCTTCGCCGTCGCCGACGCGCACGGTCATTAGATCCACGTTGGCGGGCTCATCCCGCTGGGCTTGCAGCGCCAGAACAATGGTGCGCTTCTCGCCGCTGGACAAGGGCGGAACCGCCACCACATGTTCCTCGTCTTGCCGGTCATGGGGAAGGCGCCGAATGGCTGGACGGTACTCGTATAGACCACCCAAGCGAACGCCCGGGTGCAATTTGATGTGAAGGTCATGGGCGTCATCGACGACTTGGGTGGCCCGCTTGATGTGGACATCAACTGCGGTTTCGAGCGCAGCGGGGTCGCTGACATGGCTCCACAGTCCGCCCGTGTTATCGACCAGCGCTGACAGCACCGCTTCGTTGTACTCCTCGCCAATGCCCAGGCAATCAACGACGGCGCCTTGTCCCTTGAGACGCTCCGCCATGCCTCGGTACCCTTCGGGCTCTTCCACGTCCGTGGGCCGCCCATCCGTGACCAAAACGTAGCGGATGTTCTTGTCCTTGGGGCCAATCAGGTCGGCCGCTTCCTCCAGCGCCATGTGCAGGTTGGTGCTGCCGTCGGGCTTGAGGTTCCCAATGATGGTGTCCACCGTGTCCTGGCGCAGCATGTCCTTGCCTGTGACTTCCAGCTGGGTGGTGGGGTAGGAGCCAAAGGTGAGGATGCCGATGCGGTCTTCGGGCCGCAATTGGGCCACCCAGTGACGGATGGAATTGCCCACCGCTTCGATGCCTTCGCCAACCATGGATCGGCTCGTATCCAGCACCAAAAGAATCGTCGTCGGCGCACCGTCCACGGCGGCATGGCCGGATGCGACCAAGTCAATGGATGCGTGAATCGTCCGCGCCGGCCCCGGCGGGAATTCCTTGTGCGAGAGACGCACCATCATGGACGGTACGGAACGTTTTGGAGGCATCCGGGAAAAACGACCTTCCCAGGAGATAAAGGGGTATCGAACAGAAGGAAATTAGCGTCCGGGGCCACAAGAAAAGGTCAAGAAGGAGCCCCAAGTCGGCCGCCTCCTGGCCAACCGGTCAGACCGTAGGCTCCCGTAGTGTAGCGGCCCATCATTTAGGACTCTCACTCCTACGACCCGGGTTCAAATCCCGGCGGGAGCACTGCAAGCGAAGCGCAGCAGTGCGCACGCAGGGATGCGAGCAAAGCGAGCAAGATTCGGCTCGCGCTTGCGCGAGACGATGAAATCCCGGCGGGAGCAACTGGTTCTTCGTGCAGACTCAGAACAGCGGCTCTCCGGGCAATGCGGCCGCTTGCCGAATCCATGCTGACATCTGGTCGGCATCGAAGGGGTCGTCCGGGCCGATGTGCAGGTACCGGGTGTTGGGGGTTTTCGATGCCACGGGCGGCAATGGGTCCAGGCCGGCGCCGTTGAGGAAGACCACCTTGACGTATTTGTCGAAACAATGGAAGCTGAGGAACCATCCTTGGCCCGAGATTCCGTAGAACGGTGAATTCCATCGAACCGCTTTTTGGACGTCTGGGAGAAGCTGGGACACCAAGTCGTCCACGCGTCGCCCGATGCCCTGCTTCCAATCCGGCATCGCATCCAGGTATGCTTGCACGGGAGAGTCGCCGTCGCCCTTGGGAATTTGCGGGTTTCCTCCGGCGAGCATCTTGACCACGGAATTCCTCACGTGGCGGCGGCCACCGTCGTTTGCGCGGCCGCCAAGTCTTGGATTTGGCGTTCAATGCGTTCCAACAACACGGGCAGCAAAGCGTCCGCTTGCTCTTGGGTCCATGTGTGGTTGTCCGGGCCCTTGTCGGCGGGGTTGAGCAAATCGCCCATGCGCTCCGTGTCGTCCTCTTCGAAGTAGGTGAGGGTCAACTCCGTTGGCTTGAGCCAGTGGGGCACCATCGCCGGAAGCGCGTACTCCGTGCCGGCTTGTTGGTGGCGTTCGTGACGCTTCAGCCGATACGGTTGGTCGCCGAGAAATCGGTCGCCCTCGGCGTCTGGTGTGGCTTCGTACGTGAAGTGATCCATCGCGCCGAGCAGGATGGTGCCTCGAATGGCGCCGCCGTGGTAGTGAATGGTTCCCTTGTAGGAATCACTGAACGTGCACCAATCCGGGTGGAAGACGTGGATGTTGCGGCACGAGCCGTCCCGCTTGGGCAGGCCCCACTTGAGCATGTCCCCGTATTCGTCCATGGAAGCCATTCCTTCCTGCTGCAACAGTGCCTTCGCATCCTGCAGGAGCTCAAGCAAGCGCGCCGTGGAGGCGGCCCGTTCCTGCAAGGGGTGGAACTCCAGCATGGTCGGCAAGCCGGCCCACTTTCCCATGGCGCATAACCATGCCCCTGGTGCCGGCGGACCATTTATGGGGCCTGGCCGATGGCATGGCAATGGACACATTGAAGCTCACTGCTGTTGCCTTCACCGCGGTCGCGGGCGCACTGGTGCTTGGTTCGTACGTGCTCGGCATCAAGCGCGCCGCGACCCCTGCCGACTTGTGGGGTGGCGTGACGCCGGCGATGCAGAAGGCCATCGTGCCATTCATGCTGGTCGCAGCGGCCGGTTTCCTTGCGTTCTTCATCCTCGTGGTGTTCGTCGGTGGCACCAGTGTCATGGAGCAGATGCGCTGGCCCTGGATGGATGCCGATGGAAACGGCGGCGCGCGGTTGCTCTGGAGCCTCGCGCTGTTTCTCATTCCGGCCATTTTCTGGCTGGAGACCACCAACCAGTACCTGGCCAATCCGTCCACCATGTGGCAGGTTCTCACCATCGGCGGCTTGGTCATCACAGGCGTCGGCACAATCATGCTGACTTTGCTTGGCTACGCGGCGTGGCAAGACGGCGTCACGGGCGGCCTATGGATTTTCCTCGGTGCGGCCGCCATTGCCATCCAATGCGCCGTCAACGACGCCATCATCTGGGTCGCCATGTTCCCCTGGAAAGCCAGCTAGTCGCCCAGGGGTGCATCGTAGATGCGGTAGGGCTGCTCCGCCATGCCGTGGGCCTCGTACGCAGCCCGGGCCGGGTTGCCCTCATGCACGTACAGCCGGATGCTGTGAACGTCGCC
>JBFJWV010000164.1:0-3835 GCA_041623515.1 Thermoplasmatota archaeon
AGGTTCTTGGTGGTGTAGAAGCTGAAGCAGGCCGCATCGGCAAGCGAGCCCGCCATTCGTCCTTCGTACGTGGCCCCATGGGCCTGGCATGCATCCTCAATCACGGGAATGCCGCGGTCGGCGGCAATTTCGTTGATTTCGTCCATGGGTGCCGGAAGACCGTGCAAGTGAACGGGCAACAATGCCTTGGTAGCCGGCGAGAGGGCGCCGCGGACCTGTTCGGGGTCCAAGTTGGCATCCGCCCCCACATCGGCAAAGGTGGGCGTTCCGCGTGCATGAATCACCGCGTTGGAGCTGGCCACGAAACTCGTGGGGGATGTCAGCACCTCGTCCCCGGCGCCAATGCCCAGGGCTTCCAGGGTCATGTGGATGGCGTTGGTGCCACTGGAGACGGAAACCGCGTGGTCGGTGCCAACGTACGCGGCGAACGCCTTTTCGAAGCGCTCGACCGAATCGCCCAGGATGACGAATTCATGGTCCAAGGCATCGAGAGCAGCTTGCCGCATGGCGGGGGTGATTTCGGGCAAGAAGAACGGGACGCCCATTCAGCTCACCTCTCGGACAAAGCGTGCCGGGTTCCCCGCCACCAACGCACCGGCCGGCACATCTTTGGTGACGACGGCACCGGCGGCGACCATGGCGCCAGCACCAATGGTCAAACCTGGGAGAATGATGGCGCCGGCACCAATGCTGGCGCCCGCTTCCACTGTGGTCTCCAACAATTCCCAGTCGCCTTCGGCGCGGGGCTCCTTATCGTTGGTGAAGCAGGCATGGGGCCCGATGAAGACGCCATCCTGGATGGTGACGCCCATGGGAATGAACGCGAAGGGCTCGATTTTGCATCGGTCGCCAATGGTGACGCCCTTCTGGATTTCCACAAATGTTCCGATTTTGCAGTCCTCGCCAATGGTGCATTTGACCAGGTGGACGAAGTCTCGGACAATGGTGCCTTTGCCAATGTCGCACTCTTCGATAATGTAGTGGCTGGCAAGGAGTTCCATCGGGACGAGCGCGCGACTTGATTGCTTGATAAATGGTTTCGCAGATTGCGCGGTCCGGTCGTGGCGCTTAAATGGGGACCCCAAGTCGGCCGCGATGCCCACGTGCCGCTGTGGCTTAGTTGGTAGAGCAGCTGATTCGTAATCAGCAGGTCGCGTGTTCAAATCACGCCAGCGGCTTTGGGCGCCTTTCCTCGTTTTCGTCGAGGCCGGGCCATCACCCGACGGTGAAGGAATCCCCTTGCATGGGCATGTGGGGCGTGGCGAAATCTTCGATGGCGACGGCCAGGTCCTGGCGGTTGTCGCCATGGAACAGGACCACGTCGTCGGCTCCGGTGGCCTTGATGAAATCAACCAAGTCCGCGTGGCCCGCGTGGGCGCTGAAGTCGAAGTGCTGCACTTCGAGGGGCACGGGGAGGACCTTCTTGCCCGGGTTGCGGTTGTCGAAGTCCAGTTTGCCCTCGTCCATGAGCATGCGTCCACCGGTGCCGCGCACCTGGTAGCCCGTCAGCGCGATGGCGTTGCGCTTGTCGTTGCGCAGTTTGTCGATGTAGAACAGCGCGGGGCCGCCCTCCAGCATGCCGCTGGTGGTGATGATGACATCCGCTTCACGCAGGGCAACGAACCGGCCTCGATGATTGTAGACTTGCTTGACTTCATCCATGGCCTTGCGGAACTTCTTCGCATCCATCAGGTACTCGGTGTTGTCAGCGAAGATGTCCGTCACGGCGCGGGCCATGCCATCCATCCACACGTTCAATCCTTGACCGGCCAAAACCATGGCCAGTTCCTGCGCGCGGCCCACGGCAAAGGCCGCGGCGACCACGGTGCCGCCCCGTTCGCTCACCTCGTGGCAGAAGGCAATGAAGTCCTTCTCCGTTTGTTCCCGGTCCGGGTGTTCCCGGCCGGCGTACGTGGTTTCAATGCACAGCACGTCGCAGGGGACCGGCTTGCCCGCATCCACGAGGCGCTGGGGCCGCGTGTAGAGGTCACCTGTGAACACCATGCTGGTCGAGCCATCGTCAATGCGCACTTGGGTGGCGCCAGGAATGTGGCCGGCGCTGTGGAATGATGCGCGGACATCGGCCAAATCAAAGGCATCGCCGTGGTTGATGATGTCGTACAATTGCTCCGTGTCCTCGATGTCGTCGTCGCTAAACGGCTCCGGGAAGCCCTCCGTGCGGGCGATTTTGAGGCTATCGCGGTGCATGAGGGTGGACACTTGCGCCGTGGGGCGCGTGGTCATGATGGTGGAGTCAAAGCGGCTTACCAGCCAAGGAATCATGCCGGAGTGATCCAGGTGCGCATGGGTCAGGAAAACCTGGTCCATGGGTGGTGTTTCCAGCGGGTACGCTGGGGGTTTGTCCGGGGCAATTCCGTAGTCGAACAGGAACCGGCTGCCACCTTGGGTTTCCACGTTGAAACCGAGGCGCCCGATGTCTTCCGCGGCACCAAGGAACCTGCAGTCGTAGCTCATGGCCGCTGCGAGCCGGTCTTGGTGTTAGGCTCTTGGGTCACTGGCGGCGCCGTGCGAAGGCGGCCAACAGCACACCGAGGGCCGCGACCGCTCCGAAACCGGGTGTCGGCGCGCTTTCGTCGACCGGCGGTGCCGTCGGCGTGATGGTCGTGGTTTGATTGCGGGGGTTCCAGCGCAAGTCTTCGCCTTCGTAGGTGAATTGCCAGGCTTCGCCGTTGACCACTTGCACCAGCGTCAAGTTGTACTCATTGCCGTCTTCGTCGATGGCCGTGGTGGGCAATCCTTCGTCGCCGACGCGGATGTAGAAATTGGTGGGGCCGTAGACGACCTTGCCCATGTAGACTTCGAAGGTCACGTTGCCTTCGTTGTCGTCCACATCGGTTTCGTTGGCGTTCACGTCATCCAGAGACAGGGCCGCGTAGGCGGTGTTGGTGCCCACGACGGGGCGCACAGTGAAGTCGACGGTTTTGGTTTGTCCAATGGCGAGGTTCGCCCCTTTGATGATGGATTCAACGGACCCGACGTCCAGCTGCAAGCTGACGTCCTGGGCCTTGACACCGCCGTCTTGTGCGATTTCCACCTTGATGTCCACTGCGTCGCCGCCCAAGGGGTATTCGGGGGTGACCGTGAAGTCAACCACTTCGACGTCGGCAATGGGGTGAATCACGGTGACATTGAATTCGGCATCGGCCGAGTTTCCGAGGCTGTCAGCGACAACCGTATGGATGTCATAGACGCCCGTTCGGTTGACTTCCAGATTGAACGTGTGCGTGGTGGTTCCAGCGGATCCGGTGCCTTCACGGTACAGGAAGGCGCCGTCAAATTCCACGGTGACATTGTGGGCGGACCGTTCATCAACGGCGACGACCAACACAAACGGAACGTCGCGGTAGGTGCCACTGCTCGCAACGGCAGCGGTCAACACAGGGTCCGTGGTGTCCTTGTGGACGGTCATGTCCAGCGTTGTGGGCTTGAGGGCCCGGTCGAACGCCTTGAAGGTCACCTGGTGCGTTCCTTCTTCGAAGCGCGAGCCATCCAGCCGGTAGGGCGCCTTGAGCGTCAACGGCCCGCCGATGATGTGGGCCGCATCGTACGTCACCAGGGAAAGCAGGGGGTCCTGCGGGGTCACCTGAAGGCTTTGCCCAATGCCGAGCTCCACGCGCCCACCGGTGGAACCGGCAACCGACAATTGCGGCGCGCTCGCGTCGTGCGCGGCGCGAACTTGCAAGGCGCTGGTCATGGATTTGTCCGTCACGCCACCCGAACTGATGAGCCGGGCCGTGACGGTCCAGTCGGTCGCCACAAAGCGCGCATCAGTGATGGGCAAGCTGGCGGTCCAGTTGCCTGCGGTGTCGCCGGG
>JBFJWV010000165.1:0-3812 GCA_041623515.1 Thermoplasmatota archaeon
AGGCTTGGATGGATTGCGGGTAAATCGGGCCTTGGAGCGTGCGGTACCATGTGACGCGCTCCACCGCGTTGGCCAAGACCTCGGCGACGCCCTCGTTGGGCTGCGGGGAATTGAAGTTGTTGGCTGTTCCCACGTACGGATCCACGCGCGCGGAAACGTCCAGCACGGTGAACGGATGGCGCTCGCCGAACGCGCGCACGCCTTCGATGTAGCCGGTGGGGTACTGGAGCCGGTACGCATGGTCGTTGCTTCCCAAGTGCAGCAACACAAACCCGGGGCGTTCCGGCGAAATTTCGATGCCGGCGGCTGCAATTTCCCTGGCGAGGAGGTCCTCCATCGCCGTGGCGTTCAAGATGCCCGAGTCGAGCGTCAGTTCCGGCAAAGCCCCTTGCACGGCCGCTGCCACGGAAGCCGGTTCTGAGTACTCAAACACGGCCGTGACATCCATGGGGTTCGGCCGAGTGGACGGACCCGAATTGAGGAACGTGGGGGACAGCAGGCGGGCGTTGTTGTACGTCCGTGCATCCGGGTGCACGCTCTCCAACAAGGTGGCCAGTTCGGCTGCCGTTCCGGGAGCGAAGCCCACCAAGACGACGGGCACCGGCACGTCGACGGCGAAGCGCTCCCCATCAAAGGTCGCAGGCGGCAATCGTTCTTCCTCAACCGGCCCCGGCTCGGCGGCGGGTTCATCGGTATCAAAGCAGCCGGACAACAAGGGCAGCAGCATCAAGGTCGCAACAATCCGGACGTCCATGCCCAAGCGTCCGCTTCCGGTGCTTAGAATGTTTGGGTCAATCGTCGACGAAAGCCGCCGCCAGGTCCTTGAATGCCCGCTTCAGCCCCGCGCGGAGTTGCATGACCGCCAGTGGCTTGAGCAGACGCGCCAGCAGCGGACCTCCTCCGATGTGACTTCGCACGATGACCCGGCTGCCTGTGCCCCGGGCCTCCACCATCCAATGGCTGCCCGCGCGCGGATACGGACCGACGCCGCCCACCAGTTCGTAGGCGAACCAATACGGACCCACCTGGACAATCCGTTCCGTGACCCCGGTGGTATCGCCGGAAGGTTGCGCAAACACCAATTCGCGCGTGGCGCCGGGCTCCAGCCCTGCTCCCACGGATTGCGTGGAGCTGGCCAAGTCATTGCACCATGATGCCATGCCGCCAAAGTCCGACAGCACCGCCCAAATCGCTTCAGGGCTTTGTGTGAAATCTGCTGCGACGCGCATGGCCGTGCCGTGCGACGGCCCTGACGGTTTCAACGCTTGCCTACACCGCGACCAAGTCAAAGGCCACGCCGAGCAGGAGCACAGCAAACGACGCCAGGAGCACGGTGCTCAAGACACGGATGGCACCACCAAACCAGCGCCATCTCTGCGCTCCGTGGGCGACGAGCCACGCGAACAGAAGCACCCAGCCAAAAATGCCAACGAGTAGGCCGGCGATGCCCCAGAGGCCCTGCGCTTGCAGGAAGACAAAACCGCCGGAAAGCCACCACGCAATTTGGTACGGGTTGGTCATGGCGGCCGCGAAGCCCGACAGAAAACTTGCCTTGGGCCCCGGCCCCTCCGCGCTGGATTGGCCGAACCATGTTTGGTACGCAAACATGGTCATGAACGCCGCTCCAACCGCCGCTGCGGCGCGAATCCAACTGGACCCATCCAAAATTTCGCGCACGCCAAACCAAAGGGCCGCGAGGTAGACCACATCAGCCACTGGGGCGCCCAAGCCAATGCGAATGCCATGGGCGGCTCCGTGGCGGCTGGATTCCCGTGCGATGAGCGCATTCATCGGCCCAGGGGGAGCCGCCAAGCTGATTCCCAGGCCAACCCCCAGCAATACCGCCGTCGCGTCCATCAGTACGTGAAGTCCGATTGGTGGTCGGTTTCCAGGTCCACACCCAAGCCGTGGACCATGCGGTTGACGAAGTTGAAGTACGCCGTGATTTCCGTCGCGAGCAGGATTTGAGCATCGTCGAAGCCGGCTGCCCGCAGCGCGGCCACGGCATCCTTGCGGCCGGAGGCCGGGCTGAGGGTGAGCCCTTCAGCATACACGCACAGTGCCTCCTGCTCCGGCGCAAGCGTCGCTTCCCGCCAATCATTGGCAATCGCGGCAACCCACGCGTCGTCCTTGGCATACTTGGCGAGTGCATCCTGGTGATGTGCGACGCAGTACGCGCACCCGTTGGCAGCACTCACCACCACGGCAATGAGTTCACGCTGCAGGCGACTCAATCCGCCTTTGCCGAACATGAGCGTCATGTACAGCTCCAGATGATCTTGCATGGCCGGCGGGTGCAGGCTCTGAATGGCGAGGACATTGGATACCCGCCCGCGCTTCTGCTTCATCTCCGCATACATGGCCGCCAAATCGCCTTCGGCGTCCTTGTCGTCGATGGTTGCAATGTATGCCATGGTGAATCCGACGACGTCAATGGGGAGTTAAATGGTGCGCAAGCCGCATTCAGGACTCCATCAATTCCGGCGCGTAGAGACCCATGGCACCGGCATCCCGGATGATGGTGGAACTGTACACATCACTGCGGCCATTGCGCGTGTCGGCCCAGAAGAAGTGCACGCCGGAATCCGAAGCGTCCACGGCGATGTAGTCGCCAATGAACGGGGCCCCGGATTGGTGATGCGCAAGGTCCCCATGGAACGGCACATGGCCCACCCATGCAGGAGCCGACCACGTTGCTCCGCCGTCGAGGCTGTGCACATACCCCATGGTCATCTCTTCCGCGTCGCCCATGCTGCAATCGTAGTAGGCAATGTGCACGGAGCCGTCCGGGCCAACGTCAATCCACGGCATGAATTGGTCGTTGGCCAGCCCCTGCGTCGCTTCCGCAGGCTCACTCCACGCAAAGCCATCATCGCTGTAAGACACGAGCACTTCACCGCCCGCGCTTCCACCCGCCGGCCACGCGATGTATTTGCGGTCGTTGAAGGGACCGCCGCTTGTATCGATGGCCAAAACCGGGTATTGGCTGGCACGGAACTCCGTGGCCTCGATGCACCCATCGCCGTTGTGGATGGACCCACTCATGGGCACGGCGGGGCGGCTGGGTTCAAACACGGTGGGAGCCGCCGCGTCCGCCCGGATGCCCCGCGTGATGACCGCGTGCAGGTCCGGAGGCACGGTCCCGTGGAACCAGATGACCCAGACGTCCCCGTTGGAATCGTACTGGGGCATGCTGAATTGGCCGTTTGGAAGGGACTCGCCCGTGCTTCCCCCCGTGACGCCCGCCACGCCACCGCCTGCAGAAAGCGGCGCGGGATGGGTCCACGTTGCACCGCCATCAAACGACTCGATGTATTCAATCGCGGACGCCAATGTGTAGAAGTTGGTCCAGGTGTGAATCATGTGGTCGCTTTTGGGGTCAACCGCCAGCCAATTTTTGTCGTTGAAAATGCCCGGATCGTTTTGCCCGTATGACCCAAACGTGATGCGGTCGAAGGAAGCCCCCGCATCAACACTGCGGGCAAAGAAAATCTGGCTTCCCGTGATGAGCCCCCCGTTGCCGGCCGGATTCATGGGGTCGCCAACATCTTCGCGGGCGCCCCGGTAGTTGAGTCCATTGTGCCAATAGGTGCCGTCGCTGTCGAAAACGCTGACCGGGTCCGTGTTGCACAAGTTCCCTTTGAGGGGACTGTCACGAGGATCTCCCGGGAATCCCGGAATCAAATCGTTGTTCCAAGTGCGGCCCCCATCCATGCTCCAGAAGTGGCCGTTCCACACCGTGTATTGCCCGCAGTCCGCTGTGTCGGAGATGTAGGAAACGGTGTAGTCCTTGGCGCCGCCCACCAAATTCA
>JBFJWV010000166.1:0-3802 GCA_041623515.1 Thermoplasmatota archaeon
ACTGCGGCCTGCGCATCGCGGGCCGCTGTTTCTGGACTCAACGTGTCCGGGTGCATGACGAACAGCGCAAACGGACCTGCCTCGGGAAGCCCCACCTCGGCCCGCATGGTTTGCTCGTCCGGCAACTCCGTGGACACGATGGCATCGATGCCTGGAGCGCCCACCTGGTGGATGCGGTGCGGCTCTTCGCCGAGGCGTGCAATGCGTTCGGTGCTTTGCGCAGATGACGCAAAGTGAAGGTGCGCCAGCTTCGTGATTGCATGGCGAGTAAACTCATCGTAGCCGCCACTGACTTCTCCGCCGTGGATGTGGGCGAGGATGCGGCCGCTGTATGTTGCCGCGATGGCTGCGGCCAGGGCCTCCGAGCGGTCGCCAAGCACCACGACAATGGCTGGATTCAGTTCCTCCATGGAATCCGCCAGGCGTTCGACGGCCACACCGATGGATGTGGCGGTGGCGGATAGTGTTGGCGTGGCTGGGATGGGGATTTCTGCTGCAATCGGTCGCCCATCGGCTTTGATTTGGTCAACCGTGTAGCCGGCGCCTTGGTCCAGATGGTTGCCGGTCACCACCAGTTGCACGGTGGCCCGGTCCGCGAGTGCGTCCAGCACGGGTGCGAGCAAGCCATAATCGGCCCGGGAGCCGGTGACCACTGCAATGGCATTCATTCCAGATCCTCCATGGAAATCAAGTGGTGCCGCGGCAAATCCTTTGCGAGGCGTCGACCCACCAGGTCGTCAACCAATGCGGGGGGCAACCCCGTTCCGGGTCGCATCGACAGCAAGTCGCCGGGGGCCAATGCATGGTGGGCGGGTAGGTCGTTCGCTAGGACCAAGCTGCGGCGGGCCACTTTTGCCGTGTCCAATTCCCGCCGGCTGGGTTTCTTTTCGCCGTCGCCCAGCATGGTTTCAACAAGGCGAACCGCGCGCACGTATTCGGAAAATTGCTCGGGGCTCGCGCTGGCCGCGTGATCCGGGCCTTCCGCGCCCGGGTCCAGTGTGATGTGCTTCTCGAGGGCACAGGCACCTAGCGTGACCGCAGCGATGGCGGCTTCCAGACCGAGGGAATGGTCGCTGTAGCCGATGGGAACCATTGCTGCGGCTCCCATGGACGCAATCGCCTGCAAATTCAGGTCCTCTGGCTGAGCGGGATAATCGCTGGTGCAGTGAAAGAACATGTGAGGGCAGGCTCCAATCCACCCTTGGGCTTCCAACACTTCTTGCATGGTCGCCATCCCGGTACTCACAAGCAGTGGCCGGCCGCGGGCGGCCAAGTTTTGCAAGAAATTGCGGTTGGTGAGTTCGCCACTTCCGACTTTGAACGCCGGCACGTCGAGTTCCTCCAACGCGTCCGCAGCGCCCTCGTCAAACGGCGTGCTCATGAAGATGATTCCACGGTTTTCTGCGTGGTCTTTCAAGGATGCCCAGGCCGAGGCAGGCAACTCGAGCGCTCGCAACATCTCCTGTTGACTGCGTTGCACGTCGTTCTGCTCTTGATAGGCAGCCTTCGGTGCGGCAGCGGTCGCCAAGGCATCGGCGCTGAATGATTGGAACTTGACCGCATCGGCGCCTGCATCGGCCGCGGCGTCAATCAGCTCGATGGCTGTGTCCACGTCGCCGTTGTGATTGACGCCCACTTCCGCGATGATGAATGCGGGTTCTTGATTTCCAACCCGGCGGGTTCCGACTTGAATGGAGTCAATCATTGGATTCTCCTTGGGTCAACAACCATTCTGCGTAGCTCAGATCCTCCGGCTCATCGATGTCGACACTGTGCGCTGACGACATGAGGTGGCCCTTCATCCGCCCGCGCAGAAGGGGGCCGCCGCGAATGTGTCGTGCGGTGGCCACGTAGATGCTGCCATTGATGGCCACGGCGCGTCGCAAATCCTGGCGCCGCACCAACCCATCCGGTCGCAGGGCTTCCAGGTGGCCGTCCCCGTCAAGAAAACAGAGGTCGGGGTGGTCGCGTGGCAATCGCGTGCCCATCACAACATCGCAATCTGTCTGCAAAAACAAGGTGGCTGCGGCGTCGATATCCTTGGCGGTCCGCAGCGGGCTTGTTGGTTGCAACAAAATCACCACGTCGTCATCATCAAGCTCCAGCAAGTCAACGGCGTATTGCAGGACCGCATCGGTCGAAGCTTCATCCGTCGCCAGCTCCGGCGGGCGCAACGCGGGAACCTCGGCGCCATGCTGCTCGGCCACTGCTGCGATGTCCCGGTCGTCCGTTGAAACCACGGTTCGGTCGACTGTGGCCGCTGCTTGGGCGGCGTTGATGGTCCACGCGATGAGGGGTTGCCCTCCGAGGGGAGCGAGATTCTTGCCTGGAATGCCTTTGCTGCCGCCACGGGCAGGAATGATTGCGATGTGTTGTGGGCCGGGTGCGCTCACGTCGCCTCGTCCCAAATGGGATGCCGCAGCTTCCATTCCCCGGCCTCCTTCTTCCAGAGGTGCGGGCTGCGTGCTTTGTCGCACAAAGCGTGGAATTCAGCCGGGTCCATGCCGATGTATTCCATGACGTCGTTGAAGTAACGGGCAGGGAATTCACCGTCGAATTTCTTCACCAAAGCGACGCCTTCTTCACGCGTCAAGTGGGCGTTGCGAATTTCTTGCGACGCGTCGTAGGTGGCTCGGCCGAGACCGAACTTGATCCACGTCGTGTAGTAATGCAGCCCGTCAATCTTGTCGTCCAGGCTGTTGTACTTGCTGTACGTGCCTTCGGTCCGGACTGGATTGGCCTTGAACCCACAGTTTTCCACGGCATGGTAGTAACATTCTTGCGGTGTCCACTTGAGGTAGTATCCAAGGTAGTGCACTTCGATGTTGGATTTGCCTAGCGCCTCCGCATCGGCGGGCAAGAAGGTCTTGACTTCGTTGAGCGACAGGCCATGTTCGCTCACCAATTCCGGCACCGGCACGCCCGCCAGGTGGACCTCATCCAAATCGCCCGAGGCGTAGTAGGCCTTGTCGCGGAGCGATGACGAATTTTCCGCGATGGGGTTGCCATACTCGGCTTCGCTTTCGCCGTAGAACACCAGCGGGATGTCGAAGTGCATGGCGAGCTTGGGCGCCATGTTCTTTTGTCCGAGGATGAACGTTTGAAACGGATGAAGGAGATTTTCGATGCTGAGGCGCGTCAACGTACGCATGGCGCGGCCGTTTTGATTGTACGTGATGTTGTCAAAGCCGCCGACCTTCACCCAGTTTTGGAAGTTCTCCCAACCCACTTCCGTATAGAGGATGGGTGGCCAGGTCACGGTCAGCGGATTCATGCCGAATTTGTACTTCAACAGGTGCGATGCGTAGGCGCTGTCCTTGCCGCCGCTTCCGGGAACCAGGCAGTCGTAGCTGCCATCATCCAGCCGGTGTTTGTCAAGAAGTGTCCAGAGTTCCTTTTCACGCGCTTCCCAATCGATGTCGCCCTTGATTTCCGCGTAGCGGCACGCGTCGCAAACGCCCTCGTTGTCGATGCGCAGCGTGGGCGCTTTGCGGTCCTTGCGGTGGAGGTGCTCGGGGTACGATGCGGGCCGCTGGTTTGACATCACACAGCGCACACAATATTGGACATCCTGAGGAAGTCCGTAGTACGCTTCTTGTTGGTCACTCATTGACGGAACGAGCGAGGTTTGCGTACACTCTTAGTCCCTGCGGACCGCTCCGTTCGGGATGGCACTGCAGGCCCACCACATTCTGACGTGACACGGCGGCAACAAACGGCACTTCACCGTGATGAGAAGTTGCCAAAATGGCTCCCTCGTCGGCGGGCACTGCATGGTACGAATGGACGAAGTACATCGACG
>JBFJWV010000167.1:0-3796 GCA_041623515.1 Thermoplasmatota archaeon
GCCAGCCGACAAGGAACCCAACGCGAGTGGCTTCCGCGCCAAATGGGACGGCCACCCCGATGCCTTGGGCCCTGTGGAGGTTGTCGATGGCCGGTTGCAAATCCGCGTGCAAGTGCCCCACCGAACGCCGCTGGCGTGGCTGCAAAGTCACTTGTCAACCATGGCGTTTGGCAAACACGTCACGGCGGCCATTGGAACGCAACCCGTCATCCTCAGCAAGCCCGCGGATGCCTCAAGTGGATGGGCCCCCCACGTCGCCGACTTCATTCTGGACCGCCGGCCATGGCAACGACCCGTCGCGTAACCGCCACCGGGTGGGATGGGGATGCCTTGCGCATTCATACGGATGGGCCGGACATCCCGTGGCAAGAGGGCCTCCACTGGGATGTGGACGAAGAAGTGGCGCCCGAATACCTGGTGATGCCCCCCTGCGTCTTCGAGCCACGGTGCTTGCTGGGCGATGAACCCTGCAATTGCACCATCGGCAACCGGCCCCACGTGGTGTATGCGGCCTTCTACGGGACGCTGCCCAAGGTTGGACTCACCAGCGCCCGCCGGTTCGCCACGCGTTTGCGGGAGCAAGGCGCCGATGCGGGATTCGTCGTGGCCCGGTGCGCGAACCGCGGCGAAGCACGGCGAATGGAGAAGGACCTGGCCTTCACGCACCGCATCCCTGAATGGCGCACCCACAAGGAGAAGTTCCCTCAGCTGACGCGCCCCATTGCGTGGAATCGCATCGAGGATCGAGTGCGCGAGTGGCAAGCGAAATTGGGTGTCGCGGACACGGAATGGATTCGCATCACGCATCCCCTGCCGGTGCTGGCAAAACGGCCGCATCGCGTGGAGCCAGTGGGCGTCCACGAAGGCAACGTCCTCGGCGCAAAAGGCCCCTACATTTTCTACGAACCCACGGGGCTTCGCGGACGGCTTGCAGTTGGCAGCACGCCCGTTCTCGCGTTGAAGCACAGCGACCTGGTGGGTCGCCGCGTGACGTTTGACTATTGACGGCGGACAAACGCCGCTGCGCCTAGGGCAGCCAGCAAGGCCAACGGTCCCAGGCCCGGCGTCGTCTTGGCGCTGCTGTCGTGGTCCATGTGGAAGCGGAAGGGTTCGATGCCCCAGCCGCTGACGAACCGTTCTCCGGATTCGTCGCTCTGCATCTTGATGTGGTACTGGGCAATGTTGTTGTGGTTGGCAATTTGCTCCAAGTCCGCCGCCGAGGGTTCGCCGTTGCGTGTGAACGTGATGGTGATGGGCTGGCGGTAATCGTACCAGCAAGTTTGGGAACCGTCCGCCCGTTCCGTCAACACGATGTATTGGGGGTCAAACAGGGTGGTGGTGTCCAAAACGAATTCACTGGGCTCAATGCTGAAATCAATGAAGGAGGGGTTGCGGTTGGTGCCGCTGAAGCTCACCACGATGGGGTCGCTCGCATCGTTCAGATAGGTCGCTTCCTCGCACACTTCCCAGTACAGGCGGAACACGCCGGACATGACAATGGGTTCACCCTCTTGAGGAGGCGCCATGCACGTTGCGGGGTCCACATCGTCAATCAGGTACCCGCTGCCGCAGGGCGGCTTGTCATCCATGAGCAAGTCCAGCAAGGGCGCAATCCAGCCGCACGGAGGCGATGCGCATTCCTCCTGTCCGGTACCGGCCTGCGCGCCGGGAGCCATCAAGACAAGTATGGAAATCATGAGCAATGTTGCCGTGCGCACCTTTGCCATCGATTCGCACGCCGGCTTGCTCCAAATAAGAGTTGTGAAGGTGCTGTCAGCGCATGCGCCGCACGTCGCTGGCACGCAGGGCCAGGTAGCCGCCGCCTTGCTTCTCCACGACGCCGCGAACCAGGATGCGCTCGTCCGCCAGGCCCTCCGGATCCTTGTCAACGAGAACGGCAATGATGGCGCCGTCATCTTCCACGCGCATCATGAATCCATCCTGGTACGGGAGCACGTCTTGCACGACGCCTTGGGTTTCCACCACCAGGCCGGCTTTTCCGGCCAGCTCGCCAACGCGCAGCCGTTCCACGTAGTCGCTGCCCCGGGCGCTGAGGTGCTGCCACTCCGTGCGCAGCCGACCCAGCAAAACCGGGTCTTCGCAGAGCAGGGCGAGGCACCCCTCGGCAATGCCCGACGTGAAAATGAGGGCCTTGGAAAAATCACCTGCGGCTGCAAATTCGGCGCGCACATGGGGCACCATGTGCACGTCGCATCCCCCCAGAACCGCGGCGTCCACACGTTCCGACGCGTAGACGCGTGCTCCGGCCGGGACATCCACATCCTCCAGGACGCGCGCCACGATGATGGGGTCCGTCAGTTCACCCAAGCGCCATCCCGCGGTCATCTTGAGGCGGGAATCCGTGGGCTCCGTTGCGAGCGAACGCATGGAAAGCCACCACAGCAAACCGCCCGCACTGAGGCCCAAACTGGCGCCCAGGGCAATCGACCATGCATCCCACAGCACAGGGCTCAACCTGCGCTCCGCTACTTACAAGCGTCGGGTGCCCAGGGTTGGTTTTATCATCGGCGCGCCCTGGAAGGTGACGTGAACAACCTTGACCGAGCTGACATTCCTGGGAACCGGCGGTGGCCGGTTCACAACAATCAGCCAGCTCCGCCAAACCGGCGGCATCTACCTTCGCGATCGGGGCCTGCGCGCCAACATTGACCCCGGGCCCGGTGCCATCGTCCACATGCACCGCTACGGTTTGGACCCCGCGCTAACGGACACCGTCATCGTGACCCACGCCCACGCCGACCACTGGACGGATGCGAACATCCTCCTCAACGGCATGGGGCGGGGCGGTCTGGAGCGCAAGGGGACGCTGGTGGCTCCACGCAGCGTGCTGCGCGGCACCGACACGCCGGAAGGGCGGTTGGGTCCCGTCATCCCTGAATGGTTCCAGAAAATGGCCCACGAAGTTCATGAAGTGGCTGCGGGCGACACGGTCCATCTCAACGGCATGTACGACGTGACGGCCACCCGTCAAGTCCACAGCGACCCCGACACGGTGGGTTACAAGTTCAAGACCACTCACGGTCAAGTCTCCTACATTCCGGACACGCAGCACTTCGATGAGTTGGTATCCTACCACAAGGGCTCCCGCGTCGTCATTTGCCAGCACACGCGCGGTGGTTCCCAGCGCATCCCTTGGCACATGTGCACCGATGATGTGGAAAAATTGGCGGCGGAAATCCAACCGCGCTTGTTGCTGCTCACTCACTTCGGTTACAAGACCCTCAAACAAGGCGACCCGGGCGAATGGGCCCAGCGCATCACGGACCGCACCGGCGTGCCCACCGTGGCCGCACGGGATGGCCTGCGGGTGACCGTGGACGGCGACTTCGGCATGGAAATGCTGGACCGTGACGCCAAGCTGGCGGCACCACAAGTCTGAAGCCCACGGTCTCGGCTCTCCGTCAGTGCGCGGACGCCTGGGAATTCCACTGACGCTGATTGGCGCGGCCTTGGTCGTGACCGGTCTTGCATTGGGCGCACAAAGTCAACACGAGACGTTCCAGGGCCAAGGTGAAAACGAACAACTGGAAGCAGCGGGCAGCTTGGTTGCCTTGACGGCGTTCCTTTGCGGCATCGGAGCCGCGCTCATCGCGGTCGCATGGGGCCAGGCACCGTGGCGCCAAAAATTGCTGGCGGCGCCCATCGTGGCGCTATCCACTTGGCTGCTGGTTCTGTTGGTGCAGGGGGATTTTCCCAACTTCAACGCCGTCGAGGGCAGCGGCCAAGCCAACATGAGCCAGAATACGCTCCTGAGCGGCGGCGATGGTGCCGCAAC
>JBFJWV010000168.1:0-3756 GCA_041623515.1 Thermoplasmatota archaeon
ACGGAAATTCCGCACCCATGGTGGGTGCGCAAACGGAAGCATCGTAGATGGCCTGGGAATTCGCAGTCGTCGTGCTCGTTGCCTTGGTGGCTTCGACGCTCACCCTGTTTTCCGGCTTTGGGCTGGGAACTCTTCTGCTGCCGGCTTTTGCATTGGTGTTCCCGCTGGAAATTGCCGTCGCCGCCACGGCGATCGTGCATTTGGCCAACAACGCGTGGAAAGGTGCCATGTTCTGGCGGGACCCGGATTGGCGCATCGTTGCCATGTTTGGCTTGCCCGCGCTGCTGGCCGCCATCGTGGGCGCTTGGCTCCTCTTGCGCATTCCGGCACGCACGCTGGCCACCCACGCCGGGGGGAGCGTGACCGTGCTGGGGCTGGCGCTTGGAAGCCTCATTGTGATCTTCGCGTTGTTTGATTTGGTCCCGCGCCTCAAGCAATGGAGCGTGAGCCGCCGCCACCTTCCCCTCGGCGGGTTGGTTTCCGGCTTTTTCGGCGGCCTTTCGGGCCATCAGGGTGCCCTGCGCTCCGTGTTTCTCACCAAGGCTGGATTGACGCCAACCGCCTTCGTTGCTACCGGGACGTTCTGTGCCATCATGGTGGACGTCGCCCGGCTCAGCGTCTACGGCATTCGGGGCTTGCCGCCGACCTCTTGGACGCTGGTGATTTCCGCGTGCGCGGCCGCATTCCTGGGAGCGGTTATCGGGAAACGCTTGATTGGCAAAACCACAATTTCTCAGGTGCGCACCGTGGTCGGAATCTTGCTCCTCATGACAGGTGGGCTCCTGGCAGCCGGCGTCGTCTAAGCAGCGCGGTTGCGCGTCCACAAGTAGCCTGACACCGATACCAATGCCACGGCCAATCCCGCCAGTTGGGTCAATGAAAACGTCGCGTCAAGGATCAGCCAGGCGAAGAACACCGTCGCGGCCAGCTCGAGTGCAACCAAGATGTTGATTTGGCCGGCGGGCGCCATCCGCAGCGCGGCTTGAAACAGAGCCAGAGCCAACAACGTGGGAATGGCCACTTGGATGGCGGTCCATGCCCACGTTTCTGCCGTGAACGTTGCCAGGTCGGGAAACGGCTCCGTCATGGCAGCGACCATGGTGAATCCAATGGCGCCCAGCAGCATGCTGGCCAACAGCAAGTCGCGCCAATCGCGTGTCCCCGCGTGCTTGCGAAACAGGACCGCATAGGCACCCCACGACGCACCGCTTCCAATGGCCAAGGCAACGCCCAAAACATCGGGCGCCGGAAGGGACCCCCCGCCAGTTAGAGCGAAGTAACCCCCAGCGAGCAAGAGGACGACAGCCGGCGCAAACCCTTTGCCGACCCGCTCACCGAGCAGCCACCGACCCAGCAGGGCGGTCCAGAGCGGAGCGGTGTAGAATCCAAGTGTGGTGAACGTGGCTTGCACGCGCGTTTGGCTGTACGCAAACAAGGCGAAGCTGATGAACGTCCCCCAGACAAGTGCATGCAACATGGCGGGGTTGCGCAGAATGTCGACGGCCCGGCCCACGGCACCCTTGCGGGAAAATGCCAGAACAACGGCACACGCCAGCACGGCGCGCGCCACTTGCATCCACATGGGCGGGTACTGGCGCAGGAGAATTTCGTTGCCGGGCGAGAGCAGGCCCCAGGCCGTGAACGCGGCAGCGGCCAGCAACAAGCCGCGACGGTGGGACGGCGTCACGCGTCGACCGTTTCGGCTTCACCCAAGCGATGCATGGAAGCCAAGACGTCAGCCATGGGCGCGAGGATGTCCGGCACATCGATTCCATCAATGCCTTTGGCGAGGCTGATGCCGGCGTCCTTCTTGCTCTTCCAAACCAAGCTGTTGAACTCCGTGACTGCGTCCGTAAGTCCGGCTTGGACCGAGAAGCCGAGGGGTTCCGGGAACGCGGCCCGGTGCACATCCACATCGTAGACGCGGCTGCCGAGGTAGTGGGTCACAAACGGAGCCAACGGGGCCAGCAACAAGAGCACGCGGCGCGCCACTTCGTTGAGCGTCCACGCAGCGGCGGCGTCTCCGTCGTAAGCGCGTCCCTTGACCATTTCCACATAGTGGGGCGCAAACAAGTTCCAAACGAACGAACGAACCCGGTTGGCGGGGCCGAAGAAATCGATGTCCTGGTAGCCAGAGACCGCGTCGGTTGTGACCGCGTCCAGTTCGCCCAAGATCCACTCGTCAGCAGGGTGCAGGGCCTCCGGCCGGTCAGCCGGCGCTTCAAAGCGTCGCACGAAGTTCACGACGTTGGCCAGTTTTTGCAGGAACTTGCCGGTTCCCTGGATTTTCTGTTCGTCGATGCGGAAGTCATCGCCGATGGTGCACTCGCCGGCAATCCAGAGGCGGAACGCGTCGCTGCCGTGCTTTTCGATGATGGTGTCCGGGTCGATGACGTTGCCGACGGACTTGCTCATTTTGCGCCCGTGCTTGTCCATCCCCATGCCGTGAATCCACGCGTTCTGGAACCCCGGCTGATTACGCAACAGGTGGCTCTTGAGCAGCGTGTAGTAGAGCCAGGTGCGCACAATGTCGCGCCCCTGTGGGCGGATGCTGCAAATGTGGTCGTTGAACCAAGGCTTGTCCACGTGGTCCTTGAGAATGAACAAGTTGCTGACGCTGCTGTCCATCCACGTGTCAAACACCTTCTCTTCGCCCGTCCACGTGAACCCTTCGTGCTGCTCAATCCACGTGCGCAGTTCTCCTTGGACTTCCCGCGTTTCCCGGTGCAGCACCTTGCTGTTGACGGGCGGGTCTTCCATCCAGGGCCGGTAGTACACGGGCTCCAAATCATCGGCCGGCGGCACGACGACGAAGTCCGTCTCCTCGCCCTCGGAGTCAACGATGAACCACAACGGAATTTCCGTGTGGTAGTAGCGCCGGCGGCTGATGGGCCAGTCAATGCTGACCGTGTCAATCCAATCCAGCAGCAGTTGCCGGTGCTTGCTCGGCACGAAGCGCATCTCGTTGGCGATGGCCCGCAGGTCATCCGTGGCGTGGGTTTGCTTGACGTACCACTCTTTGAGGCTGATGACCTCAACCGCAGCCTTGCTGCGCTCACTGATGGGGAATTTTTGCTCGATGACGTCGTGCTCGGGCAGCTTGCCCTCGCCTTCCAAATCCTCGATGATTTGCTTCCGAGCTTCCTCCACTTTGAGGCCCTCGTACTTGCCGGCGGCGTCGGTCATTTTGCCGTCCATGCCGATGGCCGCGATGGCCTCCAATTCCAACTCACGGAACAAGCCCACGTCCGCCTGGTCGCCGTAGCTGCACACCATCATGATGCCGCTGCCGAAGTCGGTTTTGACGTGGGTGTGCGCTGCAATCGGAACCTCTTGACCCAGTTCACCGGATCGTTCGATGGGCAGGACCGCGGTCTTGCCGATGAGGTGCTTGGTTTCCTCGTTGTCGGGGTGCACGAGCACCATCCGGCACGCGCAAATCAGTTCGGGCCGCGTGGTGCTGATGGTGATGTCTTCGCTCGTTTCCTTGACCGTCCACTTGACGTGGTTGAGGCGTGTTTTGCGCTCATCGTAGAACACTTCGGCATCCGCAATCGTGGTGCCGAGTTTTGGGTCGAAGGTGTTGGGTCGCAGCTCCTCGACGATGAGTCCCTGCTCGAACAGGCGCAAAAATTGAGCCTGGCTGTACGCGCGGTATGCGGGGCTGTCGGTTTCGTAACCGTTGTTGAAATCGCAACTCAGACCAATGCGTTGGCCGATGCGTTTCATGTCCTCGCTGTGGGCGCTAATGGCTTC
>JBFJWV010000169.1:0-3735 GCA_041623515.1 Thermoplasmatota archaeon
CCGATCTATCTTCCCGTCCGAACACGAACGCCAATTGGCCATCCCAGCCCTCGAGCCCTTCCACAAAATCACGCACATCCAGGGTCTTGCGCAAATGGCGGTTTTCCGCCAGCGTGGTGCGGGCGGTGGTGCCCACGGACATGCCGATGCCCACGAGTGCCTCCTCAAGCGTGTCGACCACGGTGGCGTTTTCGAGCAAGTGCCCTGCGTGCTTGGCCCGCGCCACCGCTTCACCCACTTGGATGTCGCAGCGGGGCGCCACGAACCGCAGCTGCTCGACGCCGAAATTGGCGGCTCCGCGTGCAATCGCCCCCGCATTGCCTGGGTGGCTGGTGCCGACGCAGATGACGATGGGGGGATCCACGAGGCGGCCGACTCAAGCCCGGATTTAAGGGCTGGCGGGCAAGGCCCCTCCGAGCACGCCCCACGGGCCGTCACAGCAAGCCCGCCCGGCCGGCGCCGTCCGCTTTAAACAGGCAACCGTCTTTGCCCCGCTTGCGGCAACACGCCGCAGCTCCCCGGAGTCGTTTTTCATGGAATCCATGCAGTCCCGCGATGATGTTCTCAAGACCGGCACCACCACGCTGGCCATCAGCTGCCCCGATGGCGTCGTGATGGCCACCGAGAAGCGCGCCACCATGGGCCATTTGGTCGGCCACAAGAACACGCAGAAGCTGTTCCCCGTTGACGACCACCTCGCCATTACGACGGCTGGCTTGGTCGGCGACGCCCAGAGCCTCGCCCGGATGCTCACGGCCGAAGCCCAACTGTACCGCCTCAAGCGCGACCAACAGTTGCCCGTTCGCGGCGCAGCCACCATGCTCGCCAACATCCTCAACCGCTCCAAATTCCAACCCTACTGGGTGCAACTCATCGTCGGCGGCTACGACTTGCGCGGCGGCAGCTTGTACACCGTGGACTCTGCCGGGGGTAGCATCCCCGAAACTTGGACGTGCACCGGCAGCGGCAGCGCCTTCGTCTACGGCGTCCTCGAAGACCGAATCAGCGAAGGAATCAAGGTCAAGGATGCCGTGGATTTGGCCATCCGCGGCCTCAACGCGGCCATGCGCCGCGACTCGGCCAGCGGCAACGGAATGGACATCGCAATCATCGATGGCGACGGCTTCCGCCGCCTCGAAGAGGCGGAGATCGCCAAACGTCACAAGGCGATGAAACTGCCCATGAGTTACCACCCGTAACATGGCAACGGTCGAAGACCTGCTCAAGGAACTGCGCCAGCAAGTGGATGGCATCCTCCCCAAGGACGTCGATGTCACGGAGCTTGACTTCGAAGCGCACGAATTGGTGCTGCGCACCAAGACCCCGAAGGCGTTCGCCGACGACCCCGGTTTGATTCCAAAGCTCGCGCGCAATCTGCAGAAGCGCATCGCCGTGCGCCCGGACCCATCCATCCTGCCATCGGCCGAGGAAGCCGAAGCCAAGCTGCGCGAAATTCTCCCGCCCGAAGCCGGTCTGGAAAACTGCTACTGGGACGAGGCGCAAGGCGAAGTGGTCTTGGAAGTCGCGCGCCCAGGCATGGCCATCGGCCAGAAGGGCGCCACCCTCAACCGCATCCGCAGCGCCATCCTGTGGACCCCCAAGGTGGTCCGCGCCCCACCCATTCCCAGCAAGACCGTCCGCGAAGTACGGGAATACATGCGGTCCATTGGCGAAGAACGGCGGGCGTTCCTCAAACGCGTCGGCCGGCGCATGCACCGCAGCGCCAGCGAAGGCGAACCATGGGTTCGCATGACCGCGCTGGGCGCGTGGCGCGAAGTGGGGCGCAGTTGCTCCATGCTGCAAACCCAAGATTCCAAAGTCCTCATCGATGTGGGCGTGAAATTTGACGAAGGCGACCCGGCCACGCCCATGTTCTGGCTCGGTGAAGTGCAGCCATTCGAATCCCTGGACGCCGTTGTCTTGACCCACGGCCACCTGGACCACTGCGGCTTGTTGCCCCTGCTGTTCAAGTACGGTTACGACGGCCCCGTTTACTGCACCACGCCGACGCGGGACCTGATGGCTTTGCTGACCATGGATTACATCAAGGTCGCCCAGGCGCAAGGCGCCAAGAAGCCCTACGACGCCGAAGACGTGCGCAAGGCCATCGCCCATTGCATCCCCTTGGACTGGGGCGAAACCACCGACATTGCGCCGGACCTGCGCATCACCTACCACGACGCCGGCCACATCCTGGGCAGCAGCGTGACCCACTTCCATGTGGGCGAAGGACGCTACAACGTCGCGTTCTCAGGGGACATCAAGTACGAAACCAGCTGGCTCTTCAACAAGGCCACCAACAAGTTCCCGCGTTTGGACGCCCTGATTTGCGAATCCACGTACGGCGGCAAAGACAATTTTCAGCCGAGCCGCCAAGAGGCGCATGACCAAGCCAAGGCAGTCATCAAGAAGACGCTGGCCCGCGGGGGCAAAGTCATCTTCCCCGTGTTTGCTGTGGGGCGCAGCCAAGAGGTGATGCTCGTCATCGAGGAACTGGTGCGCAACGGCGACATCCCTGAAGTTCCCGTGCACTTGGATGGCATGATTTGGGAAGCCACGGCCATCCATACGTGCTATCCGGAGTACCTCAACAACCAACTCAAGCAGCACATCTTCCACGACGATGACAATCCGCTCTTGGCCAAATTCTTCCACCGCGTGGACAGCTGGGAAACGCGGCAGAAAATCTGCGCCGACCCGGAGCCTTGCATCGTTCTGGCCACCAGCGGCATGCTCACCGGCGGCCCCGTGCTGGAATACATGAAACACTGGGCCGACGACGAACGCAACGCACTCTGCTTCGTCGGCTTCAACGCCGAAGGAAGCCTGGGACGCAAATTGCAGCGAGGGTGGCGCGAGATGCCCATCAAAGAAGGGGGCGAACACCGATCCGTGCGCGTCGAAATGGACATTGAAACCATTGACGGCTTCAGCGGCCACTGCGACCGGCGCCAGCTCATGAACTTCGTGGGCAACGCCGACCCGAAGCCCAAGTTGGTTCTGACAGGCCACGGCGAAGCGAGCAAGTGCATCGACTTCGCCAAGAGCATCGAAGACAAGTTCCAGATTGAAGCGCGGTCGCTTCAGAACGCGGAAACGGTCCGGTTCGTCTAACGTCCACGCCAGGGGTCGACGCGGATGACGCCCAACCCCATGCCGGCAATGGCGACCGCCAGAAACAGGCCCACCAGGCCGTCAAAATTGGCCCACAGCAGGTAGCTGGTGACGATGATCAATCCGGCGTACGGGAACCGCCACCACCACAAGAATTTCTTCGCCTTCTGCTGACGCATGATGCGTTCGTTGATGCGGTCCATCAATCCCAGTATCCAACGGCGGCGTTTCGTGCGTGCACTTCGTTGACGCTTCGGTCCTCGTCCGGCGTCCCCGGGGCCCCGCCGCAGAACACCCCAATCTTGCCAGACTCCGGGTACTCGGTCACGTCGGGGGCAACTTGGCCGCTCATGCACAGAAAGACGAGCGGCTCGCTGCCCGTATTGATGATTTGGTGCGCATGGTCCGCTTTGCGTTGGAAATGCGCGTAGTCGCCCGGCCCAATGGCGTGCTCGCCGTCGGGCATGCGCAGCGTCCCGTGGCCCTGCAAAACGTAGATGGCTTCCTCGTTTGCATGGTGAAAATGAAGGGGCCAATCCCGTTTGCCGGGCGGCAACTCGTACATGCTGCATCCAAGCTGGGCTTGGCCCCCCGTATCTCGTGCGAGGTATTTGCGGCGAA
>JBFJWV010000170.1:0-3705 GCA_041623515.1 Thermoplasmatota archaeon
CATTGAATCCATTCCTGCTCACATCCGCGAGATCTACAAGACCGTCTGGGAAATCAAGCAGCGCAAGGTCATCGACATGGCGGCCGATCGCGGCGCGTTCATTGACCAGAGCCAAAGCTTGAACCTGCACGTGACGGACCCCAACTTCGCCAAGTTGTCCAGCATGCATTTCCATGCGTGGCGCAAGGGTCTGAAGACGGGCATGTACTACCTGCGCACCAAGGGCGCCGCTGACGCGGTCCAATTCACCGTTGACGCCCAGAAGGCGAAGGACTTCAAGGGCGACAACAAGCCTGCGGAGATGACGCCGGAAGAGGAGCTTGCGTGCTCCATTGACAATCCGGAAGATTGCATCGCCTGCGGCAGTTGAGCCCACGAGGGGCGCGCAGCGAGTGCAGGTGAGGGTCGGGGCGTACGCCACTACTTTGGCAGTGACAGCGCCACGCCGAATCCAATGCCTACGGCGGCACCGGTCACATGGTACAAGGCCACGAATGGGCCGGTGAAGCCGAGCAGCGTCAAGGCCAATTCATACAGGATGTAGCCCCCCAGCAAAGCGCCCTTCGCCGCAGCGGGCGCATCCCATGCACTCCAGGCCATGCCCGCGCCGGCAAAGATGGCGATGCTGGCACCCACCAGTCGACCGTGCAAAACCCCGGCCGCCGGAGCCCAGGCCGATTGCAGGGGAAGAACCAGCAGGACATTCACAATCAGCGCAGCCAAGACACTGGATGCCACCACGAGCAAAAGCGTCCGTGCCCCGTATGCATGGAGCGCGAAAGGTAGCGTTGCCATGAGGACCGTGAGGTTGTATCCAATGTGGCCCCACGTGTTGTGCAAAAACTGCGAGGTGAGATACGCCCAAGGGCGGCTCAGGGTGCTGCCGGCGTCGGAGCCAAACGCGGTCTTGGTTTCCAGCCCAATGGTGCCGGTTCCGCGCGTGATGGCCAGGTGAATCGCGAGCAAGAGTGCGGCGTAACCTGCGGCAATCAGCCAGTCGCGGGGGCTGGGCATCATCGGTTTTGGAACCAGCCTTGTTCGCGGCCCAGGCGGTTTACGTCAGTGACAACGGTGCGCGCGTGGCCGATGGGAAGGACGCTTGGGTACACGTGGGCAATGGTGCGATTGGGCGAGATGATGTAGGTGCACCGCCGCGGCCGACGGCCCAGCAATCCCTTCTTCCAAACGTCGTATGCATCGTGCACCACTTCCTCTGCGTCGCTGAGCAATTCAAACGGAAGCCGTTCCTTGCCCTGGAATTCGCAATGATCGTCCAGGTTGTCGCGGCTGATGCCCAAAATCGTCACTTGATGTTTTGAGAGAATCTCAAATTGTGCCCGGAACGCGCGGGCCTCCCAGCGGCAACCAACGGAATCGTCCTTTGGATAGAAGTACAAAACGACAGGCATTCCCTCGATTTCCGAGAGCGTGAAGTCTTCGCGGCGCGTGCTTGGGAGCGTAAAGTCGGGGGCCTCTTGCCCGGGCTGCAGCATCGGCGTTGGATGACGCTGCACCCCAATAAGCCGTTGTCCCGATTCCAACCGGACCCATTACGTTCCCGCCGGGTCTGCATGCCTTGTGCGCTTCGTCCTCGTGAGCACCATCGCTCTGCTCATGGCCGGCTGTCTGGCGGAGCCGGTGGACCCCGTGGCCGATGCACTCGGCTATTTGGGAAATGAGCCGGCGCAGAGCTCTGCCACAACGGCCCTTGTGGCGCGGGCGGTTGCGGCGCACGGAGTTGACCTCGGCTCGTGGCCGTCATCCGAGGAGCCGTTGCTGGACGACCTGGCGATTGAACCGTATGCGGCGGCGCTGCACGGACTGCTGGCGACCCAGGATGATGCCTTTGTGCACGCGGTGTGGGCGGGCCATGACGGCGCGCAGTTTGGGTCACCCCATCTCCTGACGGACGACATGATGGCCGTCGCCGGTCTGCTGGCTGCGGGCGCGGCTCGCGATGACGGTCGCTTGGTGGATGCAGTGGAACGCATCAGGGTCGCCCAAGATGCAGGGGGTGGCTGGCGCTATGATGGGGCCGGCGCCGGCGAAGTGGATGAAACGGCATGGGCATTGCAGGCATTGGTTGCTGCGGGCGCACTCGAACCGGCCTCCCGTCAAGCCGCCGTGGACTTTCTGGTCAACGCGCGGGTCCCCTCGGGCCTGTACGCGTACGGTGGGACGCCCAATTGCCAAAGCACAGCATGGGCCTTGGTGGCTTGGTCGACCTTGAACATGGAGGCGCCGTCGGATGCGCCATCCGCGCTGCTGGGGTGCCAAAACGACGATGGGGGCTTCGGATTCACTCCGGGGGCGCCGTCGCAGCCATGGGTGACTGCGGATGCCCTGTTGGCACTGGCTGCCTGAAGGCGATTTGCACGGACGGGACCACGACGGCAAAGAGCACACCGTTCGTCAGCGCGGGAATCACGTTGAACGCAAGACCTCCGGCAATGCGTGCAACCAGAAAGCCTGGTTCTGAGCGGAACTCGGGAATGAGAAGCCATTCGGTGGCGTCCGCCAGCACGCTGAATGCAAACGTCATGAGGATTCCCAATGCTGCAAGGGGCACCCGCCCTGGCTGCGCCAAGAATGCTCCACGCCGCAGGAGCCCCCCAATCAGCCCCACAACAGCCATCGCGGGGACGTTGACGAACGCCGTTGGCGTGAAGCCGGAAAGAATCACATCGGACATGCCCATGGAGAGCGCCCCGGCGGCCAGCCCGACCAGTGGCCCGAATGCAATGCCGCCGGCGAAGACAATCACGTAGGTGAGGGAAATGTTGGGGATCGCAATCAGCGCGAGGCGACCCGCCAACGCCAAAGCAGTCACGGCCACGATGGGAACAAACAAGCGGCTCGGCGCAAAACCCGCCAACTGCAGCGCGTCACGACGGCGTCGTGCCCGATCCACGCCCGCGACCATCATGGGCGCCACCAATCCGGCCGCGGCCAGAATCTGCCGGCCCCTCTTTTCGGGCCACGCCCCGGTCATGCGACGCGCTTCCATGAGGCGACGGGCGTCCCGGCCCACGTCTTGGGCGGCAATCAGTAGAGCGCCGAGCCACAAGGTCGCCGTCCGGGGGAGTCGAAGGCCATCAAGCCACGCCGCCACACCCACCGTGGCAAAGAACGCCACATTGAGAACCACGATGGCGGACAGGCGCAAGCCGCCCACGACGCCAGCCAGTGCCCCGTCCAATCCGAGAACGAGCGGGCCTGCCGCCCAGGTGGCGCCGACGCCAGGATTGCTCCAACTGAGCAGCAAAGCATCAATGGCAATCGTGAGCACCGTGAAGACGAACCAAACGGTTCGCTTGCCGGGCATGGCAAGCAATGCCACCAACCAAATCACGGCCAGCATCCAGGCCGGAGCCCAGAACAGAGCCGCCGTGGCAGAAAGAAGCAAGATACCGCTCGACCACGCCACCACCGGCTTCAGAAGTGCACCTCCGATGATGCCACCGCAATCAACGCAGGATCATGGGTGGCCACGACGACGCACGCGCCAGTCGCGATGCGGTCTCGAAGGATGGCATGGAGGGCCCGCCGGCCGTTCGCATCCAAATGGGCTTCTGGCTCGTCCAGCAAGGAAAGTGGCTGGGATTTTCCCAGCGCCGCGGCGAGCGCCACGCGTTGTGCCTCGCCGCCCGACAAATGCAAGGGGTGCCGGTCCATGAGGTGCGGCGGGACAAGACGCTGCACAAC
>JBFJWV010000171.1:0-3687 GCA_041623515.1 Thermoplasmatota archaeon
CTATTGGAGCGCCGCGAGTTCTTCGAGAACAATCAGCTGAGCGGACGCTTCCTCGGCGGCCGCGCGTGCGGCCTCGATGCTTTCGAAGCGCCAGCCAGCACGGAAGGCGTCCCAGCGTGCGCCGTGGCGCTTGAGGATGTGTTTGACGTCGAACGTGTTGCCGGTGACCACGTGGGCCCCACTGACGGTATCCACCTGAATGGGCATGATGGCGCATTGACATCCGCCCGTTAGTATCCCCGCCCAGGATGGGTGAATCCACGAGTTGGTGCGCCGCACCGGTTAAACCCCCCTTCTGAAATGGTGGCTTGGTTGGTTATGGGTTCCGAGGAACGCCGGTTGCCTGGCGATGTGGTGGGGCGTGCAGTGGGAGCGGTCACGACGCGCAGCGTGCGCTACGCCAAATTGGTTGTCATTGTCACGCTGTTGGGCGCCATTGCGCTGGGCGCAGGAATGAAAAACACAGTCATCGACCAGGAGCTTTCCGATGGCTTGCCTGATTCCAATCCGAACAAGTTGGCGTTGGACCGCGTCATGGACAAACTTCCGGGCGTTTCCACTCTGGAAGCGGTCCTTCTCGAATTGGACCCGGAAAAAACCGACATCCGCGACATTCGCCATCAAGATGCCATCCGTGCCGAAGACGAATTGTGGCTTTTCCTTGAACGTGAAGTGCCCAGCCTCACGGGCGGCGTTGGATTGCACCATGTGGTCAAACAGGTGCGGGTGGTGGCCCACCAAAACGACGAATCGTTCTACACGATGCCCGATGAAACCCCGGCCGGGCGGGCGGAATTTGATGCCCTGTGGGCCATTGCCAACAACACGGTCCGATCCAACATTGAATTGACCATCCGCAACCCCGACTACCAGTCCACGGTCCTTGCCATTCAATACGACACGGATGAGTTGGACTCGGACGTCACCAAGGACATCGGTGCGCAATTGTTGGAGGCAACCGCCAAGTACCGTGCCCACGCGGAAGCCGGAACCCTTGACCAAATCGGCATCGATCCCAAACACGACATTTTCCGGCACGAATACGTGTACAACATCGGCCCGCAATCGGGCCTGGCCAAGTTTGAATCCCATTTGCAGGACGAACTGCCCATTTTCGTGCCAGCAGCGTTCCTCTTCATTTTCATGGCCCTGTTCATTGGGCTGCGCAACCCGGGAACCGCCGTCATTGGCATCGTGACGCTGGGCATTGCATCCATCGCAACCGTCGGGTTGTTGGGCTGGCTCAAGATTCCCTTCACGAGCCAGAACATCGCCATGATTCCCCTCATCGTGGGCAACGGCATCGACTACGCCATCCACGTCCTCAACGAATACTCCGAAGAGCGCAGCAAAGGGCATTCACTGGAGGAGACCTTCCGCATTGTCGGCGGCAGGGCCGGCGTGGCCATGGTGCTCGCCACCACCACGTCCGTGGCCGGCATCTTGGCACTGCTGTTTGCCGAAAGTGTCTCCCTTCGGCAGCTGGCCATCAGCGCATCGTTTGCCATGGTGATGGTCACCATTCTCTCACTGACGTTCCTGCCGGCCGCGACGAGCCTGTTTGCCGACCGGCTGCATGTCCAATTCAAGCCGAGCCGGTTGATGCCAAAAATCTACACCTTGGTCAACAAGCGCAAGGCATTTGCCGTTGTCATTTTCCTTGGCATGAGCGGCATCTTCTGGGCCAACACAGCGAACCTGGAATACTTCACGGACGTCGTCGCCAGCAATTTCGGCGAAGACGACGACTTCACCAAAACCTACGTTCACCTGAAGGAACGACAGGGCGGCGCCGCCGACGAGTTGGTCATCATTGAAGGCGACTTGACGGACCCCGAAACCTTGGCATACATCCGAGCCTTGGAGGAGGATTTGATGCTGCAGGAGCCCTTTGTCAAGAGCCGCGCGCACGTCAATTCCATCACGGTTCTCCTGGGCGCATACGAGGTGCTCGGCAACACGGTAGGGGCGGCACCCAACGTCGCAGGCCAAGGCCTGCAGCATGTGTTGGATGACTACGCCAACAATCCGGGCCAATTGCAAAGCGACTTCGAGAAGAGCCAGCAGCAGGGTTCACCGTACGCCGAACCGTACCACGGCCACGACTACGTGCGCGATGCCGCGCCCACGGATCGCGAAACCATCGAAGCCGACATTGCAGCCATGCAAGGCAACATTGCGTGGAAGCCCCTCATCGACTTCCTGTACTCGAAGGATGGGTCCATCACAATCATCGACGTCCTCGTGGACGACGGCGGCAGCCGGGACCTGGACACATTGGCCTCCATCCAGAAGATGATGGAGGATGCCATTTCACGCCACGAACATGAGCGCCCCGACGACGTGCAGGTGTACGTGAACGGCGTGAGCACCGGACTGTACCAATACCTGGACTACAGTTTCACTTGGCTCCAGCGCCTGTTCCTGGTCAGCGCCGTCGTCGGCACCATTCTGATGTTTGCCTTCACGCGCAGCATCCGAGCGACCCTCGCATTCCTGACGCCCATGCTGTTTACCACCACGTGGTTCCTGGGAATTCTACCGTTCTTCGGCATCTTGGTTGGCATTGGCATGATTGTTCCCATCATCTTCATCACCAGCATTGGCAGCGATTACGCGGCGCACTTGAGTTGGAACATCCTGAAGACCGGAAGACCCAGGCAGATCTACGAAACAACCGGGAAGGCCATCCTGTTTTCCACGTTGACCGACTTCGGCGCGTTCTTCATTTTCAGCTTCAGCTACCTGCAAGGTGTTCGCAGCCAAGCGCTTGCCACCAGCTTAGCGATTCTGGCCATTTTCGTGGTGACCATGTTGGTGGTGCCCCTGTTCTTCAACCGGGAGCCCGGCGTGGTGCAGGCTGCCCGCAAGTTGGCAGCCAAGACTACGAAACAGGCTTGAGCTGAACCGGGGACCCGCAAACGGGACACTCATCCCGCTTCTGGGCCTCGTCGAACCAACGGCCACAGCCGAGGCATCGGTGACGCCAATCCTTCGTGCTGGCAACGCCCTTGCTGGCAACCGTTTGCGTCGCCACATTGAGCCGCAACGCCAAGTCCAGCATGGTGTGGTCATCGGTGACCAAAACGGCCTTGCGTTGCAACGCGAGGGCCAAAAGCGACCGGTCCGCGTCACTGAGGCGCCCCAGATTGCCGGCGGCCAATCCTGCCTCGTCGACGCGAATGGCCGCCCCGTCGTCGGCGGACCGAACTTCCAATCCCTGCTCCAGCCAGAAATCAAACCGCCGCGCGTCCTTGCCGCCCGGCTTGATTTCGGCTGCCGCCTCAGGAGTTGTCAACCATCGGCCCGGCGGAGGCTCTTTGCCGCCGAGCAGAAGGGAGGTGTCCAGGACCAATTCCACGCACGGCGACGCGGACATGGACACTTGGACCTGTCGCGACACCTCCAAGTGCCGCCGCTCGGTGGACCCCTGTGGATTGGCAGGTTCTCGGCATCATCTTGGGGATGAGCCTGATCCCGCCGTTGCTGTTCGCCTTGTGGATTCGCAACCATGAACGGTACGACCGCGAGCCCATGATTGCGGTGCTGCGGGCGTTCGCGTTCGGTGGCACCGTGGGCGTCGCCGTTGCATTCGTTCTCAACACGCTGTTTGACACAGCGGCGACAACGTTTGCCGCCGGTGCGGGATTTTCGAGCATCACCCTGACGGCCATTTTCGCCGCCCCC
>JBFJWV010000172.1:0-3685 GCA_041623515.1 Thermoplasmatota archaeon
GCGCGTTCATTTTGGACTCGATTTTAGGAGGCACCTCGGCCATTGTCGTGCTTCCATCCCTTGCGCACATGCGCACGGAGAAGAAGAGCACGGGGGCCGTGTTGGGGTTGGAGTCGGCCCTGACGGACGTTCTCGTTGTCGTCGTCAGCTTTACCCTCATCAGCATCGTGACTCTTGGCCAGGGGGACCTGGCAAGCAGCATCACGCGCACACTGGTCATCACATTCACCATGAGCACACTCATCGGTATCGTGGCCGGTGCGTTGTGGCTCTGGGTCGTGCCGCAAGTGCGGGACAAGCCGTTTGGGTACATGATGACCATCGGCGTCATGTTTGGGCTGTACGTTGTGGTGGAGTGGCTTTTGGAGGGCACCAGCCAAGGCGGTGGACCCCTGGCGGTCCTGGCGTTCGGGGTCATCCTGGGCAATGCCTCCGGCCTGGGCAAGAAAATCGCGCAACGCGTGGGCGATCAATTTGGTCACGGCATGAAGCGATTCCAAGGCGAGTTGGCGTTCTTGGTGCGCACCTTCTTTTTCGTCTTCCTGGGGGTCTTGGTGGACCCCAAATTGCTGGCCGATGTCACCGTCTGGGCCGGCGGCGTTCTCATTTTGGTCGTGATGGCCGCATCACGGTACTTGGCGGTCGCGTCGGCGACCCGTCGCTTCCGGCTGCGGGGCGATGACTGGGTGCTGCTCGTCATGGGTCCCCGCGGTCTGGCCGCAGCCGTCTTGGCCGCCATCCCAGCTGCAGCGGGCATTCCAGGAACGGATTTGTTCGTGGCACTGGCCTTCACGAACCTGTTGTTGACCAACATCATTGCCACGGCCGGGCCCATTGTCATCGACCGGCGGCGTGGAGGCAAGAAGAGCATCAAGTCACGTGCCACTTCGGCAGAGGTTGAGGCGGCGTTCACATCGGCTCTGTGCGCGGCCACAACGCAAGCAGGTCAGCCGTGCCATTACCGTGCTCGCCCGGGCCGTACTCGGTGCGGAACCCATTCCTAATCGGAGAGTTCGCGGTGGATGGTGTCCGCCGCTTTGCGTGCCTGGCCAATCGCTTCAATGATGCTGCTTGGGCCCAGGGCGATGTCGCCCGCGGCGAAAATCTGCGGGTGGTTGGTCCGGCACTCATGGTCCACCTCAATGTCGCCCCACTTGGAGAGCTTGACAAACTCCTCCACCGGGCTGCAGTCGCTCGGGTTTTGTCCAACGGCCAAGACCACTTCGTCGGCGCGCAGCAAGAGGTTGCTGCCAGGAATGGGCTCGGGGCGGCGGCGGCCGGATTCATCGGGCAAGCCCAATTCCATTTGCGCACACTCCACGAAGCGCACGTCGCCGTCGTCGTTGCCCACGATTCGGATTGGATTGGCCAGCAACAGGAACTTGATGCGCTCGTCACGCGCCTGGATTACTTCCTCCGGAGCGGCCGTCATTTGACGCCGTCCACGACGGTAAATGATGTGCACAGATTTGGCGCCAAGGCGCAGCGCGTTCCGGCTGACGTCCATGGCGGTGCTGCCGCCACCAATGATGATGATGCGCTTGTCTTGGAGTTCGGGCGGGTTGCCCAGCTCCAGTTCGCGGAGCCACTCCACTGCGTGGCGGACTTGATTCAAATCCTCGCCTTCCACGCCAATGGTTTTGGCCGTGTGGCAGCCGACGCCAAGGAAGACGGCGTCAAAGTTGGCCAGCAGAAATTGCATGGTGTGATCGCCTTCGCCCAGGCTCCAATTGTTGACCAAGTCCACGCCCCATTCCTGCAGTTTCTCCATTTCCTGCTGAATCACGTGCCGAGGCAGGCGGTAGGCGGGGATGCCGTAGCGCATCATGCCGCCCATTTCCGGGAGTCCTTCGTAGAGAGTGACGGCGTGGCCTTTGCGAATGAGGTCATACGCGACCTGGATGCCGGCGGGGCCTCCACCAACAATGGCCACGCTTTTTCCCGTGGCTTTGGGGCGCTTGATTTCGGGCCATTGCCCGTGGTCAAATGCGGCCCGCTTGAGGCTGCAAATGGCAACCGGTTCCCCCTTGTAACCGACCACGCAAGCGTCCTCGCAAGGGTGGAAGCAGGTGCGGCCCAAGGTTCCCGGCAAGGGGTACGTCTCCACCGCAATCTCCAGGCTGCGGTCAAAGTCCCCTTCGGCGATGGCCGTGATGTACTCCGGAGCACGCGTCAGGGCCGGGCACGCATACGTGCACGGCTTGGATTTGCAATCGATGCACCGCATCGCCTCCTCTTGGGCCAGCTTCTTGGAGTAGCCCAGGATGGCCTCGTCGTACGTTGCAACGCGCTCTTCCGGGTCCAGTTCCGGCATCTTGACGCGGTCCAGCACCATCGCCATGGGTGTTTCGCGACGAGGGCTCAGCCACTTAAGCGCGCCTCTTGGCGCCTAGGTGAAGGCTTGCACCAGCCGGGGGCCAAAAATTTGCAAAAGGAAAGCCACGAGGATGACGAGGCTCATGCCCCCCGCGATGCGTCCAACCAAGCGGTCGCGGTCTTCGGGACGCGCGTTGGGGCGGATGCGTGCCATGATTCCACCCATCGCATCGCGGAACAAATGGCCGCCATCCAGGGGCAGCATGGGCAAGATGTTGGTCATGCCCACCATGAGGTTCATCCAGAAAATCCAGAAGCACAGATTGACCAAAATCCAGAACACTTCCGGTGCCCACGGTGCTTCGTAGAACGTGGACAGGACGGACAGCACCGGCTGGTCGCCGCGCACTTCTTGGATGGGCAGGAACGTCAGTTGCAGGAAGGCCCCGCCACTGCTGAACGGCTTGGTCATGATGGTGGTCACGGCCTCGGTTTGGAAGGCGCTGATGCCCAGGAAGGGAAGCGTGTCCAATTTCTCTGCGCAGTCGGCGCCGCTGCTGTAAGCTCCTTGGCCCAGCAGTTGGTTGCAGATGGCGATGCCCAGGGGCGTTTCGGCCACCACTTCTTCTTGCTCGTTGATGTCGTCCCCGTCGGGCAGTGCGAGGGCTGCCCAGCGGCTGGTCAACGTGGCTTCGGCGGTGCCGCCCTCGTGGGTGGTGAATGCGACCGTATCCCCTGGTGCTTGACTGGTCATGAATTGCGTGAATTCATCCCAGCTGGCCAGAGCTTGGCCGTTGGCGGAAACCAAGATATCTCCTGGCTCCAGCCCGGCATCCGCGCTGGGGGCGCCGACGCTGACGCTCCACACGGGAGCGCCTTCCACGGGTTCGGCGGCGGCCGCCAAGCCAATCATGCCGCCAAGCACAATCATGGCAACGGCGAAATTGACAGCGGGTCCCGCTGCGTACACCCGCAACCGGTTCCGGCGCGGAGATTCCGTGAGGTCTTGTTCGTCGGGTTCAACGAAGGCGCCAATGGGAACAATGGCGAACAACAGGCCGAGGCTCTTGACACGCATCTTGTTGGCCAGAGCCAACACGCCGTGGCCTCCCTCGTGGACCACCAAGGTGACGATGAGGGCGATGATTCCGTACCAGAGGGGCACGAACGGGTTCACGCCGGGAATGACGAGGATTTCACTGGCACCAAGGGACGGAACGTTGTTGGCGGGGTTCAGGATGGTTGGAAGCAACGCCAGGAACACGAACGTCAAGCCCACCATGCCCAGCAACGTCACAATGACGCCCACATCTCCAAACAGGTTCCAGGCCTTCGTGGGCCGGGCCACGGAAGCCAAGAAATTCCGCCC
>JBFJWV010000173.1:0-3678 GCA_041623515.1 Thermoplasmatota archaeon
GAAGAATCCATCACAGGTTGCGCATGCGCTGACGCCCCGACCCATGAGTTTTTGCTCCGATTCCAGGCCGAGCCACTTGGCGCTGCTGCCGGTCGCAATGATGACGGTCTTTCCCAGGTACGTGGCGTCGCTGGTGGTGATCTTGAACGGACGCTCGGTGAAGTCAACCTCCGTGGCGTCCACATCGACGAATTTGCTGCCGAAGCGTTCCGCTTGCTTGCGCAGGTCCTGCATCATGTCGGGGCCCGTGACGCCTTCCGCGTATCCAGGGAAATTCTCCACATCGCTGGTGAGCATCAATTGCCCGCCCGCCTCAAAGCCCGCAACGACAAGCGTGTCGAGGAAGGCCCGCGACGTGTAAATGGCCGCCGTGCAGCCCGCGGGACCGCTGCCAATGACGATGGTATCGTAGACGTGATTCGCGTCCGAATCCTTGCTCACGACGCGGCCAGCCAGTGACCCGTATTTGGGGGGTTGGGTTGCTGCAAGCGCCGGGGGCTGCTTCCTTAAGGCACGAATCCATTGAGCACGCGTGGAAACCCACTCGCAGGACATCATTGACCGCGTTCGTGACCTCTGCGGCGACACGGCGCAAATCCGCGGCGGCTACGGAGGCCTGGAAATCCAAGTCACGGACGAAGCCAAATTCCCGTGGGCCGCCACATTCCACATGTTGTCCGACACCGGCCAGGATGTCTGGATGCGCCGAGGACCCCAAATTGTGATTTTGACCAAGCCGCCCGCGGTCTAGACGTAGAATCGCAGGTAGACCATCACCATGGCAAGCGCCATGGTGGGCACGGCAACCAGAACCCCGTACTTCAGCCAGCCCAGGAATGTGACTTGGTCCAGTTTGCGCCTCTCCAGCATTCCCACGGCGACGATGTTGGCCGTGCTGCCAATCATGGTCAGGTTGCCAAACAGAGTGCCTGCAAACAGCAGACCCCACCAGAACGGAAAGTTGTCGACGCCGGCCAATCCAAGGTCGCTGACGACGGGAATGAACATGGCCACGGCCAGCACGTTGTCCATCAGCGCGCTCAGCACGGCAGCAAATCCAGTGAATGCCAGGAACCGGATTGAATCGCTGTCGGAGATGCCGGCGACGCCGTTGGCCACCTCGGTGGTCACGCCCGTCAATTGAAGCGCCCCAACGGATGCGAACAGGGCAAGGAAGAAGGACAACGTCCACCAATCCACGCGCCGTTCCACCAATTCCCGCGCATGGACGCCCGTCGCCAGCAACGCGATGCTTGCGCCGGCCAGGGCGCCTCCCAAGAGCATGGAATTCTTCGCGAGGCCCAACCAATTTTCAATTTGGGTGTGCAAGACCAGCGTCAAAATCACGCCACCAAAGAGGGCCGCCGGCCCCCAAAATGCGTGATGGGTTTGCGTGTGTTCGTCCACCGGGGCGCCCGGGGCCGCCTTCAGCGCGGCATCCAATTCCCGGATATACTTCCGGAAGACGAAGAGACAAATGAAAATCGTGACGACCAAACAGGCGGCCGCCACGGGCGTCGCGTACCGAAGGAAATCGGTGAAGGTGAGGCCGCCGCGCAAAGCGATCATGACACCGACGGGATTGCCCACCACGGTGGCTGCGCTCCCCACGTTGGTGGCAAAGATCACCATCATCAGCAGCGGCAGCGGCTTGAGGGACAAGCGCGTGGTGATGCTGAACACGGTCGCGGCCATGAACAGGATGCTCGTGACTTCATCCACCAGCCCCGCTGAAATCGCCGCCATGATCATGAGTGCCACGACCAATCGGCGGCCCGTTCCCCCAACTTTGGCAACCACCGCATCGACGATGTGTTCGAAGAAGCGGCGCTCCTCCAGGAAACCGATGAGAATCATCATGCCCACGAGGAAGAGAATGATGTCCAATCCAGCAAATTCCACGATGCGTTTGACGTCGATGGTGCCCGTCAGCAGCATGGCCGCCAGCCCCATGAAGGCAAACGCCAGCCGGTAGGCCCAGAAGAACAACGCACCAAAGATGATGGCAGCAAAGATGCCCACCGAAACCACTTGATTTTGTGACAGGTTGGCGACCAGCCCCACCACGACAGCCAGTGCTACGGACAGCCCGTAGTAAGCGTACGTGCGCACGGTTGGCTTGGCCGTCGAGCCCATCCTAACTGGCCTCCGGCAGGGGGCCGTCGCCGCCTGCGCTCCCGCAGCAATCCAGGGTATTCACCGCGGGCCGCTGTGGGTCGGCGGATTCAGGAGAGCAGGAGAAGCGCTGCGCCATTGCGCCATGAACATATTCGTTGCTTGAAGCCCTTGCGACCGCTACGCGTAGGCGGCGATGGCGTCCGCCGCTTGGACAATCCCGTAGCCGGCGGCGTGGTCATGGGGCAATTGCTGGCCCTCCACGGGCTTCGCGGAGTTGATGAGGGCCGATTTGAGCGCCATGACGCCGGAACGGCTTCCAATCTTCGGTTCGCCTTCCAACATGAGTGCCACAATGCTGGTGACAAAAGGCGTCGCCTGGCTTGTGCCATCCGCAAGGACGTACGCGTCGCCCGCCCACGCGGACAAGATGCCAACGCCGGGGGCGACAATTTCTGGCTTTTGATTGGGCTTGCATCGGCCCACGCTTTGGCCAAACAAATCGGAAGTGCAGGTATTTTCGCTGGGGCTACCGCGGCTGGATTTGCTCCAAACCTTGCCATTTTCTTGGATGGCTCCCACAGCGATGACGCCGTCAATGTCCGCGGGCTGGTTGACGTCCTGGTTATCCGGGCCGTCGTTGCCTGCCGAGGCAATGACAACAACACCCGTGTTGATCAGGGCGTTGACTGCGTTGACGGTCGCATCTCCCAGTTGCAGCGGGTTGGTGCGCTCGCCACCCAAGCTCATGCTGACGATGTCCACTTCCTGGGTGCGCATCCAATCCAAGGCCCGGTTGATGGCGTCCGGCTCGCAGCCCGCGTCGCCTGAGTCCAAGACGCCGCACACTTTGGCCACGTACAGGAGGATGTTGGGCGATCCGCCCTTGAGGTCAATGCCGCCATACAGCAGCTTGTCCGTGAAGCTGCTTCCACGGGCGGCCATGATGCCGACCACGTGCGTACCATGGCCATTGTCATCATGGGCGAAATCCAGCCCAAACTCATTGTCCATGTAGTCACGGAAGCCCTTCAGTTCGCCGTTGGCGTCCGAACCATCCATCAAATGATCCAGGCTGGCATGGTCGACGTTGATGCCGGTGTCCAGCACCCCGACGCGAATTCCCGCTCCGGTTCGTCCTGCCTCGTTGGCATCATTGATCTGCGTGATTTCGTAGGCCCAGCCGGTACGGGATTCGCCACCAAAGCAGCCCGAAACGGCCAAGCTGAGCATCAGCAGCGCAACGGCCACGGGCAGCGCACGACCGCCAACAGGTGACCGTCCGCGGGGGGAACCCATGGAACTTACAGGCCCAGCTTCAGGGCGAGGTCCGCAATCAAAGGCATGCGGTAGCGCTCGCCGAGGGCCACCTTGAAAATGCCAATGAGGGACATGAGAACGTACAGGCCCGTTGCCACCATCCAAATTCCCACGACAACCGTGGTACCGATGTAGCTGGAGCCGACGAACAGGAGCACGACGAGCACGATGAACGACAGAATGGCCCACAAGGAAAACAGAACGCCTCCTTGGCGGCTGTGGAATTGGACAAACATGCTGTCC
>JBFJWV010000174.1:0-3678 GCA_041623515.1 Thermoplasmatota archaeon
CACCGCCGTAAATGGCGTTGCTGTCCAGAGTCATGCCCTTTGGAACCAGGCTCATGGCGCCCACATGGCAATTGTCACCCATGGTGACGCCTGGGAAGATGTTCGTGTACTGCCCCACGGTGCAGCGATTGCCAATGGTGACGGGAGCTCGAACCAGTTTGTTCTTTTCGCCAACGTGGCCGAGAATGCTCGCGTTGGCTCCGATGACGGTTCGGTCGCCGACTGTCAAGAGGTCCAAGTCGTAGACATGCTGCGTGTTGAACACCACTTCCTTGCCAATTTTGGCTCCCATGGCGCGGAGGAACCAAGGGTACACCGTGGTGGCACGGGCGAAGCGGCCGAAAACGGTGCTGAACATGAACATCAAGCCGTTGTGGTTGTACCAGAACCAGATCCGAAACGAATAGACGGGGATGCTGCCTTCGTGGGGTTTCCAGCGCAGAATGTAGAGCATGATGAAGCGTACAATGGGCAGCACAACCATCAGGCTCATGCCGAAAACAAAGAATCCGATGATACTCCAGTAAATGCCAACCAATGGATCGGCGATGGCATCGAGCGGGCCAAGCCAGTTCCAGCGGATGTCTTGATTCCAGCCCCATTTGCCCAGAAGGAAGCCCGGAACGGCGGCGATGGCCATGAAGAAGCCCAGGCTCATGTAACTGTAAATCCAGAGAGTGCCCGCAACGAACTTCAAGGCAACTTTGGCAATGGAGGCCACGATGCCGGACGCTGGTTGGCGCATTTGAAGGGGCGCTTTCAAGTGCAGTGAGCAACGTCCGTTGGTTGTTGATTGGAGCTTGGCCTTCCTACCTGGTTGTCGACACGGTGACGGCGGCACTGCTTGGGACGGTGGCAATCATCGTCGGCTATGTCGCCAAATTTGACGGGCCCGCCAAGTGGTTTTCCTTGTTTGGGGCCGGATTTGGATTCGGGATTTTCGCCGGAAATTTTGCCGAAGCAATTCGCCTCGAAGCGTGCGGCGTTCTCGTGACAATGGCGTGCACGGGGGGCACACTGGATCAGTCGTGGCTTGCACCGATTGCCACCGCTGCAACTCTGCTGTATGGGGTTGGCGTTTACGGGTTGGTCCGGCTCGGGATGTGCCACGGAATCAAAACGCGGTGGTACTGGAGTGCTTTCGGTTGGCCTGCGTGGACGATTGGCTCGCTGAGCTATGCGGTCTGGCAAATGGGTGGCTTTGAAGGCAGGCTTGTGGTGGCCGACTACTTCTGGACCGTGCAAGTGTTTGGGCTGTACATCATGATGACCTACATGATGGTCACAACGTTGGCTCTCGCTTTTTCATACAAGCGAGCGCCCAGCCGGGACAAAGCGATTCTCGCCGCTGCCATGATCGCATATCCGCTCGCGCAGGTTTGGGTCCAAAGCTTCGACGGGGACCCTTACCCGGGCAAGTACGTCGTTGTGGCGGTCAATGCACTCATTGGTCCGCTTCTGGCTCTGTTCCTTTGGTCGCGAACAGGGCAGAAAGGTGGCGCACCCAAATTCGTGATGGGAGTGGTCATCGCGTTCGTGCTTGCTTCCGCAATTTCGGTGCTGTTTCTGGACGCAGTTTCACTGGCAGGCTTCGCCCGGGTGTTCGACATCACCCTCGTTTCGTACGCCATTCTTCGCCTGCAATACATGGGCGTTGACGTCACCGTCCGATGGGGCTTGAGCAAATCCACCGTGGCAGCGGTATTCGTGGCGGTCTTTTTCGTCGTGAGCGAGGTGGCGCAGGCCTTCTTCGGCGAGCGGCTCAACAGCGAGTACATGGGCATCGCTGCAGCAGGATTGCTGTTGCTCGCGATTTCGCCTCTGCAGCGCCTTGGCGACCGAGTTGCCCAGCGTGCCGTGCCGGGGGTGGCAGTTTCCGCCGGAGCGCGGGCCGCCGACGTCTATCGAAGACAGGTGCAACAGGCTTGGCAGGACGGCCGCATTTCCCCGTCGGAGCGGTTGATGCTGCGCACCCTGCGCAAGGACCTGGGATTGACGATCGAATCTGCGGACACGATCGAAGACGCTGTCGAAGTGGGCTTGGCGTCCAAGCTCGACTGACAACGTTCATAGTGCGGGCACCTGGTCGCTGAGGCGTGCGTGGATGGGCGTGGCTCCTTTTGGTTGCAACAGCGTTAGCAGGTTGCCTGGTGGATGATGAACCGGTCAGGCCTTCTCCGGCGGATGTGGCGCGCGACGCTCCACCAATGGATCTTGATTTGGACGCAGCCATCGATTGGTGGGAAGCGTTCAGCCGCGACTACCCCAAGCATGACAGCAATACGCCGACGAACGAGATGGCGCGCAACCATTTGATTTCCGAAATGCAGAATCTCGGCTTTGACGTGGAGGTGCGTGGATACAACGCCGCGCCGCGCGGCCAGGAAGCACCCGAGCAATTGGGCTTCGAGTACCACGCCGTTGTGGCGACCAAACCGGGCACGACCATGCCGGACCAGCGCATCGGGCTGGTGAGTCATTACGACACCCAAGCAGCCACCATCATGGGGGCGTACGACGACGCGTCCGGTGTCGCTGCCGAGTACACCATTTGCAAGGCGTTGGCCGCCGTTCCCCTGGAGCGCACCTTGGCGTGCATCTTCTTTGATGCGGAGGAGCAAGGGCTCGTTGCGTCGCAAAAGTACGTGCAAGATGCCATCCTGGAAGGGGACGAGGATTTCGTTTACGATTTCGTGATTGGCTACGACATGACCGGCATCAATTGGCCGGGCCACGACTGGAAACTGTACGTCATGACCGGAGGCGTCGACTTTGTTCCCGCTCTCGTGCCCTTCGCCGAGGACCTCATGCACAACGTGTTGGACTACCCGCGCACGGGCGTCGAGGTGCTGGATGTGCATGATCGCAACAGCGACGAGCGCCGGTTCAAGGAGGCCTGCATTCCGATTCTCCGATTCGCTGGTGGCCGCAACGCCGCCGATTACCCGGGCTATCACCGCCCCAACGACATGGTGGAGTACGTGTATCTGTACACCGATGGACGCGAGAACTTCGCGGCTGGCTTCCATGCAGTTGTTGAGGCCAGCTACCACACCGTCCTCGCCATGGATGCAACGTCCATGGAGGAATTGGAGCGCCACTACACGGGCGCCCCGGGTCAGAGCCGCGATTGCCAAGTGTCCGCGTAGACACCTCGCCGGGTCGTCCGGCAGGAGTCCACGCGTTCAGCTTTGGGCGGCCGTGGGTGCGTCCTCGTCCTCGTTTCCAAGGCGGAGGCTGGGCTTGCGCAGTGGTTCGCGCAATCCGCGGGCACCCAGCATGATGAGCGGGGGGTAGAGCAAGTTGATCCAATTGGCGACGGCCACCGTGAAGGCGGGGCCGCTGAACGGTTCGGCACCAAAGACGGTCACCCATGCGTCCGCGAAAACGAGGAACGCGGCCAGCACCGCGATGCCCATGGCAACAAACGTTTGGTCCAAACCCGACGCCACCAGTGGCTGATTTTGGCCTTTGTACACCTGCACCAAGCACACCAGGGCGTAGATCATGCCGGCGAGGTAGATGGTTGCAAAGACCACCAACGCCGCGCTTGTCAGCGGCGCGATGAGCGGGGCCATCAGGGCCAACAACGCCACGGCGGCGATGAAGTAGATGGGGCGTTCCAGCAGCAGCTGCTTCATGGTGCGGCTGCTCGTGGTTCGCAGTCCACCCATCAGA
>JBFJWV010000175.1:0-3661 GCA_041623515.1 Thermoplasmatota archaeon
ATACGCGATGACCTGCGTGTTGGCGCCGGATGCGTAGAGCAAGCAAGGATCCTCCGCGTCCGTCATGCCGGAGCCGATTTCCAAGTGCGCCACGCAGTGATTGACGCCCAGTAGGGGCAATTCGTGCCGAATGGACAAGGCGCGCGCCATGGTGGCGGCCACGCGCAGGCACGGGCCCAGACCGGGGCCCTGGCTGAATGCAATGCCCGACAGGTCATCGGGCCCCATGCCGGCCTCGTCAAGCGCTTGGGCCAGCATGGCCGGCCCCACTTCGGAGTGATGGTACGCAGCCTCACGAGGGTGAATGCCGCCCTCTTCTGGCTGCAACATGTCGCGGGCATTGGCGAGAATCTCGCACCGACCTGGCTCCGCCTCGTCAACGATGCCGACGCCCAAGGTATGGGCGGTGCCTTCGATTCCGAGTACGGCCACAGGCGGCGGACGGAAGCTCTACTTAAGGGGAAATGCCGCGCGCCTACGCGACGGTTTCCTTTTCAGCGGCGGCCTTGGCGTCCTTCTTGGCTTGCTCTTGGGCCTTCTTGGAGCGCATCTTTGCATTGTAACCGGTGACGCCTTCCAAGAAGTCGTTCCAGGTGCGTTGCGTGTCGACGGCCACTTGGCCGGCCTCTTCATCGCCTTCGGCCATGCGGATGGCGATGGTTTTGTCGGTCTCCGTGTCCACGACGACCTTCTTTTTTCCGTCCTGTTTGGCCCAAATCTTGGGCATGCTGCCATAGGACGTTTTGAGCCACCCATCCTCTTCCTCGTACGAACCAAAAGCCGCTTCGAAAATCATCTTGAAATCGATCTTTCCGGCGTGGCCCGGCTTGACGGGGTATTCCTGCATGAGCGGCGATTGGCGAACCCAGCATAAGTTGAACGCTGCAAACGGGCGTGGATTCCATGCCCTCGCCACCCTGCATAAATAGGAATGTCAACAGGATACTGGTTATGGTGTTCAAGTTCCTCCTCGCGGCGCTGGGGGCCCTCTGCGGCGGTTTCGCCGTGATGCTCGTATCCGTGGCGCTGCAAAGCTACGTCCTGCTACTCGCCGGCATGGCCGGCACAGGCGTCGGAGTCATCCTGCTCGTGCAAGGCAATCAGGCCAACGCGACGGTGGCCTCCCCGCTCAATAAATCAGAGGAACCGGAACGAACGACACCAACAGGATAGCCAACGTGATGACGGCCAGCGCGATGCGCTTGCCATCCAGCGGTGTGCGGTCATTGAGTGGCGGCGGGTGATAGACGCCCGTCAGCACCAAGAACAACGCCAAGACGAACCACATGCTGAATTGGAACGCCATGATCATGAGGGCCCCAAGCGTCAAGAGGCCCGCGAAGCGCACCCGTTCACCCAGCACGGCTCGCGCCACGTGACCTCCGTCCAACTGACCCGCCGGTAGCAGATTCAGGGCGGTCACGAAGATGCCAACCCAGCCGGCGAAGAAAACCGGGTGCGTCAGGTACCCCTCGTTGTTGAATGCCCCATTGAGGGCCCGTACCAGGAGCGGGTCTCCGAATTCGACGAGGCCGTCGTTCCATTCAATGCGGACTTGCACATTCGTTGCTCCTTCGGGAACTTCGACCGTGCGCAGGTCGCGCTGCCCTTCCTTGAGCACGGCGGAGTAGCTGTCCGTGACTTCCGTGCCGTTGACCTGCATGGTGATGGTGGCCGTGTACGCCCAATCCGCATCGGGCGCCGTGACCTCGAAGATGGCGATGCCCGGACCCGCGCCCGTCATGGCGATGGCTCCGGGGCCTTGGTCTTCAATCGTGAAGTCCTCGCTGAGCACCAACGGCCGATCCAGGTCCGGCAACTCTTCGGCGGCAATGCCCGTTAGCCAAGCGCCCGCAACCAGCAACGGAACGGCCACGAGGAAACCCGCAATGGGCCCACTTGCACCCACGTCAAACATGGCTTTCCGGTCAGGCAGCGGATCTTGCAGGCGGATGAAGGCCCCAAGTGTTCCGAACAGGAACAACACCGGCGGCAGGGGAATGAAGTACGGAAGGGTGGACCGCAGGCCGTGCCGTTTGGCCGCGATGTAGTGGGCCGATTCATGGACGCCCAGGATGGCCATCAGCGGCAGGGCGAACGTGAGTGCGCCCCAACCCAGATTCTCCAGTTGGAAAATGGATGCAAAGTTCCAGTCCGTGCCCGCGTTCTTGTAGCCCTGCCAGTACACCGCCCCTTGGATGGTCGTGGTCAGCAGGGTCAGCAGCAGGAGGGTGATGGCAACGCGGTTGCGGCCCGGCCGGAACGGGGGGCGCTCGGCCACAAACAGGATGTCCTCGCCGCCATCCCTGCGCAGGAAGACGATGAGCTCGTCGTCCAGCTCCTTGAGCCGCTTGCGCACCTGATCGTAGGCTGCGTCAAACGTGGCGGAATCAAACATGACGAAAAACAGCCGAGCACCGGCTGCACCATCAAAGAGCTCCTCCCGCTCGTCATAGATGCGGAAGTGGTCGGCGACGATATCACGTACAGGATCCTCTTCCACGCGTGGGGACCTTGCTTCTGCCTTTTAGACCCGTCCGGAAGGGGCCGGCAAGATGCGCTCGGCCGCCGCCGCGACCGCCTCACGGTGTGCCTTGGGCGTGAAGACCCAAAATCTCCAGTGATCCATGCGCGCCGAATCCAAAATCCGAACCAGCTGGCTGGCCTCCGTGAGCGGAACGCAATCGCCGTCTGCTTGGCGCAGCATGAGCTTGGTCTCGCGAAAGCGCGGTGGCTTGGGAACGTCAATCAAGACCTTGTCGTGAGAAAGGCCCGCGGCGTCGGCGAGTTCCGCGGCGACCGCTTCCCGTTTGGACTGGCTTTCCGCCAATTCCTGCACCAACGGATCATCCAAGAGGCCGGGGCGCCCCTCGTAGGCGCGCTTGTACAAGCGGCGCTCATCCAGGCGGCGTGCCAATTCCGCGGACGACCCGCCGGCGTTGCGCAACAAATGCATGAGGCCATCATCGGTCTCTCGTTCCAGTTGGGCCAGCTCCACGTCGCCATCGGCCACGTAGGCACGGATGGCGGCCATGAGCATGGATTCGCTGGCGCGAACCGTGTGATGCAGATAGACGGCGGGATACATCATGAAGCGCGTGGTCAGCAACGATTCTGCGGATAGAATCCCGGATTCGCGAACCACTACGCCATGGTCATCGTGCCGCTCGACGACATTGATGAGGCGGTCCGGATCGACGCCCACGCGGACGCCCGTGTAATGGGCGTCGCGCAACAGGTAGTCCATGCGGTCCGCGTCCAGGGCGCCGCTGACGATGCCGGCGAGAGAACCCTCGCCGACCACCGCTTCCGAGACGGCCACTGGGTCGACGCCCCCTTGACGCAGCAAATCCGCGAGGGACCCCCAACGCACCAAATCCACGGTCGTGTCCTCGTGCCGTCGCCCCGTTGCGTGCATCACCTCTTCGAACGCATGGCTGAATGGGCCGTGGCCCACGTCATGCAAAAGAGCGGCGGCCCGCAGGGTCATGGCTTCGCTTTCGTCCAATTGCAGCGCATTGGCCAGCTGGCCGGCCAAGTAGTGGGCCCCGAGGCTGTGCTCAAACCGCCGGTGATGGGCGCCCGGATAAACCAGGTGCGCGGTCCCCAACTGTCCAACCCGTCGCAGGCGCTGAAACTCCGGGCTATCGATGATGGGAAG
>JBFJWV010000176.1:0-3646 GCA_041623515.1 Thermoplasmatota archaeon
AGGTTGCGGAGGTGCATTCGTTGCCAAACCGTCTTATCGGGCGGCTGAGTACGTCGGTTCCCGTTGAGTCCCACGAAATACGTGGTTGTGACTGGCGGGGTCCTTTCTGGACTTGGCAAAGGCATCACAACTTCCAGCATTGGTCGCCTGCTTTTGGCCCGCGGAATCAAAGTGTCCGCCATCAAGATTGACCCGTATCTGAACGTGGATGCGGGGACCATGAATCCGTTTGAGCACGGCGAGGTGTTCGTGCTGGATGACGGATCGGAAACGGATCTTGACTTGGGCAACTACGAGCGGTTCCTGGATGCCCACTTCACTCGGTACAACAACATCACCACCGGGAAGGTGTACCAGCACGTCATCCAAAAGGAGCGCCGCGGCGACTACCTTGGCAAAACGGTGCAAATCATTCCCCCCATCACCAATGAAATCCAGGAGTGGATTGAGACCGTCGGCGGCGATTCCGGCGCGGACGTGGTCTTCGTGGAAGTGGGTGGAACCGTGGGTGACATCGAGTCCGCTCCGTTTTTGGAAGCGGTTCGCCAGCTGCATCGCAAATTGGGCGACGACATGGTCCTCATTCACACGACCTTGGTCCCCGTCATGGGTGCCGTCGGCGAGCAGAAGACAAAGCCCACCCAACACACGGTGCGCGACTTGCGTGAAATTGGCCTCAAGCCGGACATGATTGCGTGCCGCTGCGAGAAGCCACTGGAGAAGGAGACCCGCGAGAAAATTGCGCTCATGTGCGACGTCAAGGACGAAGCGGTGTTCTCGGCGCATGACTGCCGCAGCATCTACGAAGTGCCCCTGTTGCTGGAAGAGCAAGGCGTGGCCGATTACGTTCTGAAGCTCCTTGGAATGGAGGCTCCGAAGCCGGATTTGTCCCAGTGGGAGCAATTCGTTGAACGAATCATCGAGCCGAAGCACGAGATTCAACTGGCGTTCATTGGCAAATACACCAACCTGGCTGACAGTTACCTCAGCATCACGGAAGCACTGCGCCACGCCGGTGCCGCGGCCGATTGCCGCGTCAACATCGAATTCGTTGAAGGCGAAGACTTGGAGGCCGACGACGCCAAGGCATGGAAATCCATCCAAGATGCCGACGCAGTCCTCGTGGGCCCCGGCTTCGGCCACCGTGGCACGGAGGGCAAAATCCGGGCCGTCCGCAAGGCCCGCGAAGAAAAGATTCCGTTCCTCGGAATTTGCCTGGGCTTCCAATTGGCCTGCGTTGAGTACGCCCGCAATGTGGTTGGGCTCGATGGTGCCAACAGCCAAGAAATGGATGTCAACACACCGCACCCCGTCATTTGCATTCTGCCAGAACAGTTCGAAATCGAGGACCTTGGCGGAACCATGCGGTTGGGCAATTACGACTGCGACATCCGGGAAGGAACACTCGCCCACGAATTGTATGGCGCAACCAAAGTGGGCGAACGGCACCGCCACCGCTACGAAATGAATCCCGAGTACATTGACCAACTGGAAGCCGCCGGCTTGGTCTTCAGTGGCCGCATGGAGAAGAAGCCCATCATGGAAATCATGGAGCTTCCCAAATCGGAACACCCCTTCTTCATTGGCGGACAATTCCACCCGGAATTCAACAGCCGTCCCCTCAAGCCCGGTCCCCTGTTCAGGGGTCTCGTGGAAGCGGCGCTCGAGCGCAAGAAAGCGGCGAAGGCCGTCGTGGCTTAGGGCCATGCGACTCCACCCCCTCGTGGCCACGGTGGGTGGTCCCCTCTTCGGGGTTCTCGGTGCCGGCATGTGGGTCGCCGGGTGGCGCAAATCAGGCATTGCCGTCAGCGTCATCGGCGCCTTTGGCTTCCTTGGCGCGGTGGTATGGTTGTACCAGATCATGACCAACTTCTGGGGGCTGCAGCCTCCATGGTTTGTTCCCGCTGCGATTGCAGGCATTCTGTACGCCATCGCGTACCCGGCGGCCGTGCTGGCCGGAGTGGTTGCTTGGGACCGCAGCCGTTAGCAGACTCTTCAAGTAGCATTCACGAGTGGGCGACGCCATGGACGATTACGAACAACTTCTGCAAAAGGCGCGCAGCCAGCTTCCGGAGCGCCAAGAAGGCGGGGACCGTTGGACGATTCCCGTGGCGGACTTGATTCCGGAAGGGCGCATGACGGTGCTGCGGAACTTCCGCGAAATCGTGACGGAATTCCGTCGCGAAGAAGATCACATCGCCAAGTACCTCCTCCAGCAAATTGGTACCGCCGGTCAAATCGACGGCGACCGTCTCATTTTCACGGGTAAAATCGGCGACAACCAGATGCGTAGCCGCCTGCAGGACTACGTGGCCACCTACGTGCAATGCGCCGAGTGCGGCAGTCCCGACACCAAGCTGGTGCGCACGGAACGTGTGCTCAACATGCAGTGCGAAGCGTGCGGTGCCCACAGCCCCGTGAAGGCCCGCAAGGGCGCCGCCAAGATGCGCGGCGCACAGCAAATGCGCGAAGGCGCCGAAATGGAAGTCACCATCAAGGCGGAAGGCTCGAAGAAGGCCGGCCAGGCGGAAGTTGAAGGGTACACAGTCATCGTGCCCAAGACCCCCGTCGGCACGACCCTGAAGGTCCGTATTGTGCGCATCCAGGGTAAGATTGCATTCGCAGAAGCGCTCTAAGCGTCGCGAAGGCCGCGCAGGTACTCCAATTCCCGCGCCCAAATTTGGAAATCTTCCGCATCGCCGAGGGGCGTCTCCAGGTACCCTGCCAAGCGGCTGAATCGGGCGTCCTGCATCAGCGTGTGCCAGAACTGCGCACCCAGATGCCCATCGGGGATGTTGTCGTGGCGATCCACGCGGGCACCCAGGGGTTGCTTGGAGTCGTTCAAATGAAACGCGACCAAGCGCTTGAGGCCCACTTGGTCATCGAATTCCTCCCAGACTTCATCGTATGAAGTGACCCAATCGTACCCTGCGGCCCAGGCGTGCTGCGTATCCACACAAATGCCCAGCCGGTCCTGCTTTTCCACTTGATCCGCCAAGTAGCCCACTTCTTCCCAGGTCATGCCCACGTTGCTGCCTTGACCGGCGGCGTTTTCGATGACGAGCTTCGTGTCCCAGCCGCGGGTTTCGTCGATGCACGCGTTGATGCACTCGCCGATGCGGTCCAAGCAAGCCCAGCGCGTGTCGCGGTCATCGCGCATGGCGGCCTTGGGGTGCGTGTGGCTTCCCGGGTGAAAATTCAGGTAGGCGATTCCCAGTTGCTCGCAACGCTCCAATTCAGCCATGAATGCTTGGCGTGCCCGCTCGCGCTTGCCGTCATCCGGAGACCCCATGTTGATCAAGTACGAATCGTGGACCATGATGGGGCCAATCCCGGCCTGGGCGACCGCATCGCGGAACAATTGAATCGCTTCGTCCTCCAACGGCTTGGCGTTCCATTGGCGTTGATTTTTGCAGAAAATCTGCATGGTTTCCCCGCCAATTTCGACGCACTGTGCCACCGCGTTATGCAGGCCGCCGGCGATGCTGTTGTGCGCCCCAAGAATCATTGTTGGCGCCAATATTGACCTGGTTATCATGGGTTCGGCTGGTTGCGTGCGCCCACAACGGCTATCACCCTGCAAACCGCGTCCAAAGTGTGCGCACCGTTGCTGCTGTTCTCCTTGTTGCCATGATGTTGGCGGGGA
>JBFJWV010000177.1:0-3636 GCA_041623515.1 Thermoplasmatota archaeon
ACGCACCAATTCGGTGCCGTTGAGAGACTCGACACGGACTTCCACTCCCGGCACTGGCTCCGTGCCATTGACGAGCGTCAATTCCAGGTCGCCGCCGGCTTGACCGGAGAAGGATTCCAGGGTTTGTGGAACGAGTTCATCCGCCATGATGGCGCCGCCAAGGGCCAAGGCCATCACGACCAAACCCGTCGAGAGCATCATGACGCCGGCCGCCTGGACGCGGCGACGCTGGGGATTGTTCCGGCTCGCCAAGTGAACCGCTGCGGCGGGAGTCTCGACGGTGCTGGTGGCGCCGCACCGTGGGCAAAACGGGTGCTCGTCGCTGTCGTACACATCGGCGCATTCCGCGCATTGAACCCGTTCCGGCACGGACCACGGCTGACGGCCGCCATCAAAAAGCGTTCTGGCGGTTGCGTCACCTTCATCACCGCCGGCGGCTGGACGCGGCCAATGGCAGGCGTGACCGCGTGTTTGCTCGGCGACTTGACCGCACGGCGCGAACTGGGGAAAGTGGGGACCCAGAGCGACATTCACCTGCACGACTTCAAGGAAGGCGGCCGGGACGTGACCCTGATGGTTCCAGACCGCTATCCAGAGCAACTCAAGTGCCTCAGCTACAGCGTCGTGGGCGCGGACGCGGCCGTTTTGGTGGTCAGTGAGCTGAACGCGCAGGTGGGCGAACAAATTCTTGCCGCCAACGCAGCGGGGATTGACCATGGCATCATTGTCCTGCAGAATTACATCCAGCCGGAGCAAATCAAGCCCCTGCTGGCCGGAACCACGCTGGAAAGCTGGCCCATCCAAACGGAGGCCGATTGGGCCGCCGTCAAGCAACACATCGCCGCCGCGGAGGTGGCCCCCCGGGACGGCTTCGTCAAAGTTCCCGTGGACCACCATTTCGATGTCAAGGGCGTCGGCGCCGTCATCTTGGGCGTCGTCCAGCAAGGGATTCTGAAGAAAGGGGAAACGCTCACCGGGTGGCCAGGCAAGGTCATTTGCCCGGTTCGATCCATCCAATGCCATGACGTGGATGTGGCGGAGGCCGTGACGGGCGACCGCGTCGGGTTGGCCCTGCGCAACACGAAGGCGGAGCAATTGGACCGCGGCATGGTGCTCGCGCCGGCCGATGCCCCGCTCGTGGATGCGCGCACGGGCGATGCCATTTCCTTCACGTTGCACCGCAGCGGATTTTCCAAGCAAAGCTTGGAAGCCGGCAGCGTCGTCCACCTCGGACTCGGCATGCAATTCGTCCCAGTCCGACTCACGAGCAGTGTCCCCGGCCCCGGCGACAGCAGTACGGTGGATGGCGTGCTGGAGAAAGGCCTGGTCCACGGCGATGGGGAAACCGGCGTGCTTTGGCACATGGACGGCGCACCGCAGCGCGTCGTCGGCCGCATCGAATTGCGGCAACAATAATGCACAATTTCGTCCAGTAGGGTCTTAGTGCCATTGCGAGAAACCGCCATTGTGGCGACTCTCAGTTTGTCCTTCCACCCCGCAGGTTTTCTGCTGGCCGAAGGGCTCGGGTCAAGCCCCGATGCAGAAGCGCGCATTGCGGTGACGTCGCCCTCGAGCCCCTTGCGCGCCCTCTTGCAGCTGCGCTTGCGGCGGCCCCGCCGGGACGCCATGCTGGCGGCCTTGGCCAACCGCTACCATGCATCCTTCGAAACCATCCGGGCTGATGAGGACGAATGGCTCGGCGTCGCAGTGTGCCCAGATTTGCAAAACCTCGAAGCCGGCCCCCTGTACGGCCATTTGCTTCCGCTGAGCGAACACGTCACGCGCGCGTTCCTGAGTTTCCGCAAGGATGCGGCGACCATGCGGCTCGAAACGCGCTTGGATGAACGGGCCCTGGACCAAGCCTCCGCGGTGCTGGCGGGCAACCCGGACGCGGCGCGTTTGCGCCTCAGTGCGCGGGTCACCAAAACGACGGAGTTGTCCCCCCACTGGGACACGCTACTCGCCTGCGTCCAATGATTGACTTTCGACAAGTCGGACACGCCATCACCTAAATCCTTGAAGGCAATCTTGCACCATGGCCATTCTCCACATGGAGCTTGAAGCACACCAATTGGTGTTGGGTCGCTTCCTGGGCCCGGGCACACCGTACCGCGCCATTGGCGTCATCGAGCCACGCGGTCAAGGCTTCGACTGCCTCATGGAAATTGACGCACCCGACGCCGTGGTGGATCGCATCCGGGCCGGCTACCTGGACCAATATGGCGTTCACTTGGCGCTGGAGCCCGCTGACGGCAAGTGGCGCGCCCATTTTTCCACGCCAGACCGCAACGTCATGCAGACCCCCCTGCTCGCGGCTTTGAACGACATCAACGACCATTTGGTGCGATATTATGGGTCTGTTGAGGGAGGCATCCTCACGGCAGCCATGGAATCGGACCTGCCCGTGGTCAAACTGCAGCGGACAGCAAGCAAACTGCGGGCGTTCTGCGATGCCCACGGCCTCAACGGCACCTCGCGCGTCTCCGACCGCTTGGAATTGCCCTCGTACTGGAACGGCATTTTGCAGGACGCCGCCACGACGTAATCGGGCCGTTGCACTTTTCCAGTCAACGACGTGTCGCCCACCCAGTGGACTTCCAACTCAATGACAACCAACGCGCCATTCGCGACATGGTGCGGGAATTGGCCGAGAAAGAAATCAAGCCCGTTGCGCGCAAACACGACGCCGAACACAGCTTCCCCGTGGACACGGCCAAGCGCATGGGAGAACTGGGCCTCTTTGGCATCACGGTGCCTGAGACCTACGGCGGCCCTGGCGCAGATTACGTTTCGTTTGCCCTGGCCGCCGAAGAAATTGCGCGCCACTGCGCGAGCCACAGCGTCATCTACGGTGCCACGGCCAGCTTGACGGTCAGCCCCATCCTGCAATGGGGAAGTGAAGAGCAGAAGCAGCAGTACCTCCCGAAATTTGCCAGCGGCGAATGGATGGGCTGCTACGCACTCACCGAGCCCACCGCAGGTTCGGATGCCGGGAGCCTGAAGACCTCGGCGGTCAAGGAGGGCGATGAGTACGTCATCAATGGCTCCAAGATTTACATCAGCAACGGCGCCGTCGCGGATTGCTGCATCCTCTTCGCGCGCACGGACCCTGCAAACCCGGGCCCGGGCGGCGTGTCCGCGTTCATCGTGGACCCCAAGTCGGAGGGCTTCAACGTGGGCAAGAACGAGGACAAGTTGGGCCTCAACGCATCCTACACGAACCAGTTGTTCTTCGACAACCTTCGCGTTCCGGCAGAGAACCTCATCAGCAAGGAAGGCGACGGATTCAAGATTGCCATGAGCACCTTGGACACCGGCCGCGTCATGGCCGCCGCCGGAAGCGTCGGCATCGCTCGTGGCGCCATGGAAGACAGTTTGGCCTACGCCCAGGAACGCAAACAATTTGGCAAGCCCATAGCGGCCAACCAGGCAATCCAATGGAAACTGGCCGACATGGATGTGGGCATTGAAGCGGGCCGCAACCTGTACCTGAAGGCGGCGTGGCTGCGCGACCAAAATCAACCCTACACGCACGCGGCCAGCCGGGCCAAATTGTTCGCCAGCGAGATGGCCATGAAGGCCACCATCGAAGGGGTCCAGATTCACGGCGGCAACGGCTACACGAAGGACTACGAC
>JBFJWV010000178.1:0-3633 GCA_041623515.1 Thermoplasmatota archaeon
CAATGGTTTCAACGATGCGATGGCCCCTGGCCTCCAGTTCCAAGAGGTAGCGTTTGTCCATGTTCCACCGCATGGTTTGGGTTGGATTGATGCACGGTCCGCCGGCATCCTCCACGCGGTGCAACCACTCGTGAAACTGCACGGGGTGCTGCGTGTAATCCCAAGCCGTGCGCACCACGATGGGCGTCCCATCGGGCTCGATGTCCTTCCAATCCCGGAAGCTGGCGGTCCAGCCAAGCGTCGCAAACGCCTGCTCCAGCTTTGTTTCGTCATGGAACGGGCCGTCATGGCCGTGCCCCGTTGCCAGAATCAGCTCAGCCACGTTGACCCGTCAAGTGGCGCCCAATGATGAGGCGCTGAATCTGGTTGGTGCCTTCGTAAATGCCGAGGACTTTGGCGTCGCGCCAGTAGCGTTCCACGGGATAATCGTCGGTGTAGCCGTTGGCACCGTGAATTTGGATGGCGTCCTCACACACCTTGAGGCAACTTTCGGCCACGTACAATTTGGCGCGGCTGACGGCCTGCGTCCAATCATCATAGCTGATTTCGCCGGCGTCGTACTGCTCGCGGGCCACGGCAGCCCGCCACACCAACAGCCGGCCCGCGTGGATGCGCACATCCATCTCGGCCAGCATGGCCTGCACCAACTGGAATTTTCCAATGGGGCGCCCGAAAGCTTCCCGCTCGTGCGCGTACGCCAAACTGGCATCCAGCGCTGCTTGGGCAATGCCCACGCCGCCAGCGGCCACACTCAAGCGGCCATGGTTGAGGACGAACATGGCGTTCTTCCATCCGCTTCCCTCTTCGCCAATGCGGTTGGCGGCGGGGATGCGGCAGTTGTCAAAGGCCAAGGTGGCTGTCGGACTGCTGCGCAGGCCCAGCTTGTTCGTGGTTTCGACGCCCGTGCATTCGAAGCCAGGCGTGCCCTTCTCGACGAGGAAGCAACTGATGCCTTTGTGGCGCAACTCGGTGGCTGTTTTGGCGTAGACAATCACGTAATCGGCCAACCCACCGTTGCTGATCCAGGCCTTGCTGCCATTGAGGATGTAGTCGTCGCCATCCTTGCGCGCGGTTGTCTGCAAGCCCGCTGCGTCACTGCCGCTGCCAGGCTCCGTCAGCGCCCAAGCTGCCAACTTGTCGCCGGCCGCCATGGAAGGCAGCCAGCGCTTCTTTTGCTCGTCGTCGGCGAAGTACTTGATGGTCGTGCCCGCGAGGCTGGAGTGAACGCTGATGCTGGTGCGCAGACTGCTGCAGCCCTTGGCAATCTCTTCCGTAAGCAGCGCGTACGCGATGGCGTCGAGGCCGGCGCCCCCATATTCCTGCGGAAACGCCGCGCCCATGATGCCTTGGGCTGACATTTTGGTGTAAATGGCATCGGGGTGATGGCCCGCGCGCTCCCATTCACGGACATCGGCTGGCGTGATGTTTTGCTCCACAAATGCGCGGGTGGTGTCCCGAATCATTTGCTGTTCATCGGTCAACGTGAAGTCAACAGGCACAGCGGCCCGACTTCAGAAGGGATGGATAAAGGTGGGGAATGCGTGCATTGCAGCTACGGCATGGGGCGAATTTCCGGTTCCACTTCGTCCAATTCCTTGGTGGAATCGCGGATGCGCTCCGTGGCACGGTCCATGGCGTATGCCAATGCGGCCGTGTAGGCAATCGGAATCACGACGTACTTCACAGTGAATTTGGTTGCGCCAAAGAGCACCTTTCCAACGAGTCGGGCAATCATGCAAGCATAATCTCGTCGGTCGTGATATTTAATGCATTACGCACGGGGGTCGAACGATGGGACCGCAAGGACTCTAATGGTCGCGACCCTCGAAGAAAATGCGCACTTGTGTGCATTGATTCTCATGGTTCCTGAACACGGTCACGGATGCCCAGTCAACCACGGTGCCCCGGAAGGGCCTCAACTTCCCGGCACGGCCGCCACCGATTACGAACGCTACCTCCGCGTGGATGAATTGCTGGCGCTCCAGAAGGACCCGGCGGACATGGCGCATCCCGACGAGATGATGTTCACCACCATCCACCAAAGTTTCGAGCTGTGGCTCAAGCTCATTCACTTCGAATTGAATCGGATCGGCAAGTGCATCGACACGGATGACTTCCACACGGCCGTTCGCTGGTTGCGCCGGATTCGCAAAGCCGTCCACGCCAACACGGAGGCGCTGGCAATCTTTGACACCATGGTCCCCCAAGAATTCCATGAAGTGCGCCGGCAGCTGGGCAACGGCAGCGGCGGCGAGTCCCCGGGATTCCGCCGTCTGCTGGGTGAAGCGCCCCTGCTGTGGCCCCGCGTCCAAGCGCTGCTGGAACGCAATGAAACGGACCTCAAGCGCATTTACACGGAGGAAGGCCACCGGCCGGACTTGTTTGGCCTGCTGGAAGCCATGACCGACTTCGACCAAGAAGTGTCCAACTGGCGCCAGGCCCACGTCAATGTGGTTCGGCGCATCATCGGCAGCGGTGTCAAGAGCCTCAAGGGCTACGCCGTGGACCAATTGCACGAGGACATTCGCAAGCCCCTCTGGCCCGAGCTGTGGGCCGTTCGCGAAGCGGTTACGGCCTTCGAAGGCACTTCACCGGCGTAGTTCAGCGACGACGGCTTCGTTTTCCGCTTCCGTGTTGTAGAAGTGGGGCGAAATGCGCACGCACCCCGGCCGGTCGTCCACGATGATTCCTGCGTCGGCGAGCCTCTTGACATCGCCCTTGGGGTCGGCCCGTTCCACCATGACGATGCCCGTGCGTCGGGCCGGCTCTGGATGGGCGCGCAACGTCATGCCAGCATCCTCGAGGCGTTCTTCGAGGTCCGTGGCCAAGGCGCGCACGCGGTTGCGGATGGCTTGATGGCCCAACTCGTTGATGCGCTCAATGGCCGGCCGGCACGTGAACACGCCGTGCATGTTGACGGTCCCTTGCTCGAAGCGCCGTGCATCCGGCCACCAGCGGAACTGATCCAGTTCGAAATCAAACATGCCTTCGTCAGCCCACCAACCCGCGCTTTGCGGTTCCAACTCGTCGATGAGGCCCTCGCGAACATACATCCAGGCAGAAACGGGCCCACCACAAATCCACTTCAGCGGACCCCCGGTGAGCACATCGACGCCCAAGTCCTTCACGTCAATGGGGACTTGGCCGCTGCCATGGTAATCGTCGGCGATGCTCATGGCCCCGGCTTTCCGGGCCTCGGCGGCAATGTCACCGACAGGCTGGCGTGCTCCGGTCGCGTAGAAGACGGTGCTGCTGAGGACCACTTGGGTGTCGTCGCCCACGGCGGCCGCATAATCAGACGCGGGTGTTGCGATGGGGTCGTTGCCGACCCAGTTGATGCTCCGGTGGCTGCCCACACCCAACGCACTCATGGTGCTGGGAAATTCGAGTCGCGATGCGACGGTGGTGCTGCGGCCCGCGTAGGTTCCGTTGCCAGTTGCATTCTGGCGGTCCAGGGCAGACACCAAGCTCCCCAGTCCGGCTGCGGTGCTGTACGTCCAGGCGATTTCCTTGGGCTGCGCTCCGACGAGGCGGGCCACGGCTTTGCGCCAGGCGTCCATTTCGTCAAGCCACAACTCATACCATGCACTGGCCCCCAGGTCCGTCCATTGCTCAAAGAACAAATCATGGGCG
>JBFJWV010000179.1:0-3630 GCA_041623515.1 Thermoplasmatota archaeon
CGCCGAGTTGGTGCGCATGTACGAAACCATGGTCCTGTCGCGCCAATTCGATCACCGCCGGCTGAAGCTGCAACGCCAAGGCCGCATCGGCACCTTTGCCCCGGCTCACGGACAGGAAGCGTGCCAAGTGGGCACCATCAGTCAAATCACGAACGACGACTGGTTCTGCCCTGCGTTCCGTGAATCCGTCTGCAACATTTGGCTCGGGGCCGACTTGTGCGATGACCTGCTGTACTGCGCCGGATTCGAAGAAGGCGTGCAAATTCCTGAAGGCGCCAAAATCACCCCGATTGCCATCCCCATTGGGACCCAGTACACGCACGCACTGGGAACCGCCTGGGCCGAGAAACTGGACGGCACCAACAACGTCGCCATTACGTACGGCGGCGAAGGCAGCACCAGCGAAGGCGACTTCCATGAAGCCATCAACATGGCGAGCGCCCTGGACATTGGCGTCATCTTCGTCATCCAAAACAACCAGTGGGCCATCAGCGTTCCCCGCGCCCGGCAAACCCGCTCCGAAACCATTGCCCAGAAAGCCATCGCGTATGGGATGGATGGCATTCAAGTGGACGGCAACGACCTGTTGGCGGTCATTCATGCCACCCGCACCGCCCTCGAGTCGGCCCGCAAAGGCCGCCCGGTGTTGCTCGAATTGGTCACCTACCGGATGAATGTCCACACCACGGCCGACGACCCGAAGAAATACCGTCGCAAGGAGGAAGAGACGGAATGGGAAGCCAAGGATCCCATCACGCGCATGCGCCTTTACTTGCAAGACAAGGATCTTTGGGACGAGGCCAAGGAAGACGATTTGTTGGCGCGCGTCAAGGACCGCATCGACGATGCCGTGGAACGGTTTGAAGAGCGCCGCAAGGAACTGCTGAGCCCCGACTACATGTTCGCCAACGCCTTCATTGAAACGCCTCCGTACTTGGAGCGCCAGCAACAAGAGATGATGGCGCACTTTGAGAAGTACGGTCTGCCCGAGGGAGGCCACTGATATGGTTCACCAAGCTGTCGAGAAGGAAGACCCGTTCTTTTCCAGGCCAACCTGGGAATTGCAAAAGGAACGCCAAGGCGAAACCGTTGAGAAAACCGGCTACGTGGAATTGAACCTCATCGAAGCCATGAACATGGCCTTCGACGAGGAAATGGCCGCCAACGACAAAGTGATGATTCTTGGCGAAGACGTCGGCCGCGACGGCGGCATCTTCCGCTTGACGGACGGGCTGATGGACAAGTACGGCGAGCACCGTGTCGTCGACACCCCAATCAGCGAAATGGGAATCGCTGGAGCCGCGACCGGCCTTGCCATGGCAGGCTACCGCCCCATCGGCGAGATGCAATTTTCCGGGTTCAGCTACCAAGCAATGCACCACTACGAGTCGCAAATTGCACGCCTTCTGAAACGCACCAATGGCCGCCATCGCGTCCCGCTGGTCATTCACATGCCCTACGGTGCGGGCGTGCGGGCCCTGGAGCACCACAGCGAATCGCGCGAAACCTACTATGCCCACACGCCTGGGCTGACGGTCGTCATGCCGAGCACACCACGCAACGCACGGAGCTTGCTGCGCGCCGCCATTCAAAGCGATGAGCCCGTGATCTTCATGGAGCCCAAGTTCCTGTACCGGAAGTACCGCGAACCGGTGCCGGTTGAAGACGAGGTCGCGGAACTGCGCCGCACCGAAGTTGTGCAGGAAGGAGACGACCTGACGATTGTGACCTGGGGCGCCATGCGCTGGTTCACGGACATCGCCGTCAACAAGTTGCAAGAGGAAGGCATCAGCGTCGAACTCCTGGACTTGCAAACCATCAGCCCCATGGACAGCGAAACCATCATTGCATCCGTCAAGAAGACGGGGCGCTGCGTGATTGTCCAGGAGGCCCCCCGCTCCGGTGGCTGGGGCAGCGAAATCACCCGCCGCATCAACGAAGATGCATGGGACCACCTGGAAGCCCCGGTGGGCTTGGTTTCGGCGCCCGATGTTCACACGCCCTTGTTGGCCCGGGAACACTGGTACATGCCCGACGAGCACAAGATTCTCGCCGAGTGCAAGCGGATTATGGCGCTGTAGTGCCCCGAATCCACCATCGGAAGGCTTCAAGTCGCAGCGGCAATGACAGTGACCCCGCGAGTGGTCCATGTTCGGGCCGTGCGCGTACATATTCACTGTGAGTTATCATGTCCGGTCTTGAAGGCGTCACGGCAGCCCAGTCCAGCATTTGTTTCATCGACGGCCAAAAGGGTATCCTCAGCTACCGCGGCTACGACATCAACGAATTGGCGCCCAATGCCACGTTTGAAGAAACCGTGTACCTCCTGTGGGAGGGCCGGCTGCCCAAAGCCGACGAATTGGCAGCCTTCAAGGCCGACCTGGCCGGCCGCCGCGCCTTGCCCGATACGGCGATGGACGTTCTGAAGGTCGTCGCGACGGAGATGACGCCCATGGATGCGCTGCGAACGGTCACGAGCGCCCTGGCCGCCGCCGAAGCCGACCCCGACACCGCCGAGGTGGAGGCAGGCAAGGAGAAAGCCAAGAACCTCACCGCCCAGGTCGCCACAATCATTGCGGCATACCACCGGATTCGCAGCGGCAAAGACATCGTGGAGCCGGACCCTGCCCAGAGCCATGCGGGCAACTTCCTGTACATGCTCAACGGCGAGACCCCAACAGACGCTGCCGAACGCGCCATGGACGTCGCCTTGATTCTCCACGCCGACCACGATCTCAATGCCAGCACGTTTGCGGCGCGGGTCACCGCCGGCACCTTGGCCGACATGCACGCGGCCGTGACCAGCGGCATGGGCGCTCTCAAGGGGCCCCTGCACGGTGGCGCCAACATCGGCGTCATGAAGATGCTCTTGGACATTGACGGCAGCGGGCAATCCACGGAGGAATGGGTTCACGAAGCGCTCGAGGCCAAGAAGCGCATCATGGGCTTCGGACACCGCGTCTACAAGACCTTGGACCCCCGTGCTGTCCATTTGGAGAACCTCAGCAAGGACCTGGCGGAACAAGCCGGCGAAATGAAGTGGTACGAAATGAGTCTGGCCATCCAGAAGGCAGTCAAGTCCGAAAAGGGCCTGGACGCCAACGTGGACTTCTTCTCGGCCAGCGCGTACTACACCATGGGGATTCCACTGGATCTCTACACCCCCATTTTTGCCCTCGCACGCGTGTCCGGCTGGACCGCCCACGTGCTCGAGCAGCACGAGAACAACCGCCTCATCCGGCCCCTTTCCGAGTACACGGGCGAACTGGGCCTGAAATGGGTCCCCGTCGAAGAGCGCTAAGGCGAAACGCAACGCGCCTGCGAGTCCCTAAAGACCCGGCGCCATTGGCACCCATGTGAAGGCCGCGTACTTCGACGAGCACGGTGAACTGGATGTCCTCAAGGTTGGCGAAGTGGAGGTACCACCGCTCGTGCCGGGAAGCGTCCGGCTTCAGGTGAAAGCCTGTGCGCTCAATCACTTGGATATCCGGGTCCGTCTCGGCGGCAGGGCATTCCCGCTGCCCATGCCCCACGTGGGTGGCACCGACCTGGCCGGCGTCGTCATGGAAATGGCGGACGGCGTCGAAGGCGTCTCCGTGGGTGATGAGGTCATCGTCAACCCTGGTCTCA
>JBFJWV010000180.1:0-3623 GCA_041623515.1 Thermoplasmatota archaeon
CAGCGGGGCCTGGTCGTACAATCTGCGGAACCGCTCCTCGGACTGCACCAGCCTCTGCTGGGCGTACTTGCGGTCGGTGATGTCTTCCAACGTTCCATCAATGTAACGAACGCCGTCGGCACCAGTCACCAAGCGGCCCACATCGCGGACCCAAACTTCGGAGCCGTCGCGACGAAGCATGGCCAGTTCTTCGACGTAGATGCCTTCCCCGCCGCGCCGTTTTTCCACCTGCCGCAAGCGGTCCTCCTCGCGCGCAAAGAAATCCTCTGCTTGGTGAGCCTGCATCTCTTCCGCTGTTTCGAACCCGAAAATGTTGGCCATGGCGGGATTCACGTGCAGGATTTCGCCGTCCTCCGTGGTCCGGTAAACACCAATGGGCAACTGGTCCACCATGCTGCGGTGCTTCAGCTCAGAATCCGCAAGCAGCATTTCCGCCTGAATCCGCTCCGTTTCATCCTGCAGGATGACCGTGGCATGAGTGAAGGCACCGTCATCGGTTCGGACGGCAACCGCTTCCAAGTCGGCCCAAATGGGGTCCTGGTTGGGCACCGCCATCTGCATGGGAATCGCAATGTGGCTCGCATTGCCGGCAGCCAAGGCCGCCAGGCGGTTCGTCAACTCGCGACCCTTGAGTTCGTCAGCCGCCAAGCCCGCCAGCGCAACGCCCGCCAGGTCGGCTTCGCTGCGCCCCAGCATGCGGCGAGCCGAAGGGTTGGATTGGAAGACCTTGCCTTCTGCATCCACGTTGACGATGCCAACGGGCGACGCTTCGAACATGGTTCGGAATTGCTCCTCCGACCGCCGCAATGCATGCTCCGACCGGCGCCGCTCCGTGATGTCGCGGATGGTCGCGTGAATGGACATCTCGCCGTTGTCCCCCTCCACGGCGCGCGCTTGAACATCGATCCACAATTGGTGACCATCTTCATGCAGCGCCGCCACGGTGTACGGTTCGCCATCGAACTCGAAGCTGCCGAGCACCAGGTCCATCAGGTCGTTGTACACGTCGTTGCGCTTCTCTTCCTGAATGAATTCGAGGACGTTGCGCCCAAGCGCCGTCTCTGGATTGACCCCGAACACCTTGGCCACGGCCGGGTTGATGGATTGAATCACGCCATCCATGTTGCAAGTCAAGATGACATCGTTGGCGTGCTGGACCAACCGCCGGTACGTGGACTCGGATTTTGCCAACGCCGCCTCGGCGGCGCGCTGTTCGGTCACATCATTGATGAGACAGAGGGTGTGCTGGAAGGCTCCGCTGTCGTCCCGGTGCGCGGTGACCACCAATTCGGCGCGGATTTCCTTGCCGGATTTACCAACCAAAGTGGCCTCCCATTCAGCCACATCCTCCTTGCCTTTGACCAAACGCCCGCACAAAGTGCCGGCATCCTCCTGTTGATCCGGATGGATGAATTCGATGAAGCGACGCTTCTTGATCGTGGATTCCGCGAAGCCGAGCATCTTCTGGGCAGCCGGATTGACTTGCAAAGGACGGGCGTCCGCATCCAGCATCATCAAACCCAGAGGGGCCTGCTCGTAGATGCTGCGGAACCGTTCCTCGCTTTGGCGCACCTCACGCTCGGCAAGGTAGCGTTCCGTGATGTCCTCCAGCGTCCCATCGATGTAGGCTGGCTTGCCGTTTTCGTAGATGAGCCGGGACTGCACGCGCGCCCAGATGCGCCTGCCGGACTTGTGAATGAAAGGAACCTCGCGCACCAATGTGCCTTTCGCCGCCTTGAGTTCCTGGATGTATTTCTTGCGCCCATCCGGGTCCGCGTATTGCTCCTCCGAACGATGCCGCATCAATTCCTCGACCGTGTCGTACCCAAACAGCGTCGCCGCAGCAAGATTGGCTCGGATGACTTCGCCTTCAACGCTGGTGCGGTAAACGCCCACGGGCAACGATTCGAGCATGGATCGCTGCTGTTCTTCGGCTTCCACCAACAAGCGGCGCGCTTCGACCTGCGCCGTCATGTCGCGTGCCGTGATGACAATACCTTGGATGGCGGGGTCGGCAAGCAGGTTGACCGCCGCGGATTGCACGGTCACCCAGTGGCCATCCTTGTGCTTCACCCGGTACTCGGTGCGGCGAACGCCCCCCGGTTCCTTGAGCAAACCCGCAAGCTCCTCCATCAAGCGGGGCCTGTCGTCCTTGTGAACGCGCTCCAACGCATTGACCCCCTCCAATTCTTCGGGCGTGAACCCGGTCACCCCCTTGATGGCGGGACTCGTGTACATGCGGGTCCCGTCGGCCTTCATGACCGTGATGGATTCCAACGCGTGCTCCACAAGACCAGAAAACCAACGGCGCTCTTGCTCGAGCGCATGTTCCAACTTCACACGATGGCTGATGTCGTGCAAGTTTGCCGTAAACCGGGGGCGGCCTTCCGCCGACCACACGGTAACCGACAGTTCGGCTGGAAACGGTTCCCCGTTGCTGCGCACCAGCTTCAGTTGAACGACGCCGTCGAGAATCTCAGGGCGGCGCTCAAGGGTCTTCGTCATGGTTGGGGCAAGCAATGCGCGAGAGCGCTTGTGCATCAACATGCGGATGGAATTGCCGAGCAAAGACCCGGGCTCCACACCAAACATGGCTTCCGCAGCCGCGTTTGCAAATTCGATTTGCCCGTTGTCGTCGCACGTGATGATGCCATCGGTCGCCGCTTGCGCCAAGACTTGGTAACTGGCTTCCACGGATTGCAACGAGCGATCACTTGCATCCTGCTGTTGGGCCATCAAGGAACGGCGCTCAATGGCGTAATCAATGACACGGGCAAGGTACGGCCCCGTCAGTTCATCCTTGGCGATGAAGTCCTGGGCACCCGCGCGAATGGATTCCGCGCCAACGCGCCGGTCCGCGTCCCCAGTCAACACCACGAGCGGAAGCCTGGGCGCCTTGGAATGCAGGGAATTGACGGCCTCAACGCCACGGGCGTCGGGAAGGTTCAAGTCCACGAGAATGGCGTCAAAGTCGCGCTTGTCGAGGGTTTTCAGGGCAGCCCCAAGGCTCCCGGCGACGTGCACATCGAAGGGTGCTTCGGCTTCCGCCAAGCACATCTCCACCAGACGGGCCTCGTCGGGGGAATCCTCAACCATCAGCAGCTTGCGCTCTTCACCCATTCGCGACCGAACCAACCAGCCACCGAGGTGGTTTTTACTTCATGCTTTCGTCCAAAGTGGGCAAAGTGAACCAAACCCGGGTGCCTTGAGCCGCCGTGGAAACGAGCCCACACGTGCCACCGTGCCGCTCGATGACCCGGCGCACGACCGCGAGACCTACCCCAGTACCGCCTGAGTCGGGCGCACTGTCACCTCGATAGAACATATCGAAAGCACGGGAGGTCGTACCCGCCTTGAAGCCGCGGCCGTTGTCCTCCACGTCGACGCGCACGAAATTTCCATCGGCTTTTGCACGAATGTGGATGCGAAGCGGCTTCTTCGGGTTGCGGAACTTGATGGCGTTGTTCATCAGGTTCAGAATGACTTGGTGCAATTGAGCCCGCGATCCAATAACGACGGGCAACCGGCTTTGCAACACATGGGCCTTGGCGGCATCCAGGGATTTCTTCAGGTCGTGCCGCACTTCACGCACCACTTCATCCAAGTCCACTCGCTCCTTGACG
>JBFJWV010000181.1:0-3622 GCA_041623515.1 Thermoplasmatota archaeon
AACAGCGTGGCCGAAACGCCAATCGTCGCCGCAATCAACATGGCTGCCAGGATGCGGGCTGCGCCGGGGCCAGGCAGTGACGCCGCCCACGCTGCATCCGTCCATCGGTCGGCCGCGTCGGCCAAGCCCGTGCGGATTCGGCCGAGTTGCATCCACACCAGGATGGCGAATGTTGCGTGCGCCGTGTTGACCGCCGAGAGGGCCGCTACGGCGGCGCCGGGCCGATGGCGGACCCCGGGCACAAAGCTGGCTGCAACCGCCGAGGTGACTCCCGGAAGCACCGCAGTGATGGCCGCAATGAGGCTCCCAGCAACCACGGGCAAGGGGTGCCGCTTGGCGCGGGGAGGGCTCTGCGTGGGGATGGGGCGGGCGTTGCCCATGGCGAAGCTGAGGCCGGCCGCGCCAAACAGACCGGAAAGAAGCGGCAGCAAGCCCGAGGCCGCAAGCGGCATGAATGGATGCAATGGGACGCTCAGCGCCGTCCATCCCAGCCAACCTGCAGCGGCGGCCACGAGCAGGACGCGCCACCACCGGCGGCCATCCCACTTGGCGTCGAGGAACCAAATGATGGCCAAAGCGGCGACCACGAGCCAGGGGGCCGCCGCATCCAGGAAATCCATGCTGGCGCGCAGCAACGGGCCATACGCCACAGCGCCGGCCGTGGCCACCAGCAGCCCGCCCATGCTGGCCGCCACGGAGATGCGGACTGCTTCGCGCCCGCGCCCGGACATCAACATCTGGTGGGCCGGCAACATGCTGAGGCCGTCGTCTTCCGGGACGCCCATGTAGGTGCCCGGGATGATGTTGACGACGGTGTGCACCGTGCCCACGGAAAGCAGCAGGAGCGCGCCGACTTCACCGCCGTGCGGTGTGATGGCGAAAGCGATTGCTGCCAACGTGTTGACATGGATCCCTGGCAGGAGACCCGTGATGATGCCCACGGCGGCGCCTGCGAGAATCCAAAGCAATTCGCTCATCGAACATCTTCCACGAACAAAACCAGCCGCCCATTGAACCGGTCCACCTGCCCCTCCACGATGATGGGCCCGTTGGTGTCCGGCAAGGTATCGGCGTGGAACGGGATGCCGTGCCCATCGTGAACCAGGATGCCGCGACTCCAACCATCGCCTTGGCGAACATCCTCGGGCCATCCGAAAACGGTCACGCGCTGCCCTTCGTGATGGGCCAAATCACGGATGTGAACCTCTTCGGGTGGAGCGGCTGCCCAGGTCCATAGGGCCCCGGCGAGCAGGATGGCCAGGCCCATTTCTTGCCAGACCGACATGGCGCCGCAAAGGGGGCAGGCGTTTGTTTGACGCGTTCAGGAGTTGGCCTATCCGAGCCGCGCGAGGACAGCCGGGATGTGGTCCGCGACATCTAACGCCAATGCACCGGGCCCCAACTCCTTGGCGGCCAATTCGCCGGCCACGTTCACGGCGTAAACCGCTGCTGCAGCCGCATCGAACGGCTCGGCTCCCCGGGACAGGATCGCGCCCACGGCGCCGGCCAAAACGTCGCCCGTGCCGCCCACCGTCATGGTTGGGTGCCCCCGGTGGCACTGTTTGGTGCGATGGGGGCTCGCCACCGTATCGACGGCGCCTTTCAGCAGCACCGTGGCGCCGGTTTTTTTCGCCCATGCCGCGGCCGATTCGGGGGAGGCGGCTTCGCCCGCGAGGTCCTTGAATTCGTTGGCGTGAGGGGTGACTACGGATCGGTGGCCGTTGTCTTTCCAGTAGCCGCCGGGCACGCCATCCAAGCCGTCCGCGTCAATGACCACCGGAATCTTCTCAGCGGCTGCAGCGGTCAAAATGCGTTCCACTGCGGCAAGAGTGTCCGGGTGTTCCCCCAGGCCCGGGCCGATGACCAGCGCGGATGCTTGCGCCAGGGCGGCGATGATGGGTGCTACGTGTGCCGCGTCAAGGTGCCGGCCGGGTCCGGCGTCATGGACAATGGGCTCCGGGCCGTACTGGCGCACATGGTTGGCGGTATCCGCCGGCGTGTAGAGTTGCACCAAATCAGCGCCGGTGCGGTACGCGCCAACGGACGCATAGTAAGGCGCACCGGTGTACGGGCCGCCGGCCACCAAGACAACGCGGCCGTTGTCGCCTTTGTGACTTGAGGGGGCCGCGCGGGGATAACCCACGGCCAAGTCCCCGAATCCAATGCATTCCTCGGCGTCGCGGGGAATGCCAATGTCCACGACCAAGATGCGGCCCGCGTTGCGTGCGGTCATGCCGTCTTTGGCGGCATGGAACGTGACGGTAACATCCGGGATCACGCCGTGCTCGGAGTCCATCCCGCTGGGCACATCGCAGGCCAGGATTTTGCAGCCGGCGTCTTGCCGGGCCCGCATCCATTGCAGCGCAGCATCGTATGGCGGGCGGGGTGCCCCCTCGATGCCGCTGCCAAGCAAGCAGTCAATGATCAGCGCGGGTTCTGTGGATGTGTCAAATTGATTCCACGGCGTGACGGACTCGGCATCCAGGGACCCTGCGTGGGACTGGGATTCGGCGCCGGCCGGAGGTTCAACGGCCACGACGGTGCACGTGCGGCCTGCGGCCATCAACGCAGCAGCTGCGGCGTAGCCATCGCCGCCATTGTTGCCCTTGCCAGCAAGAATCACAATGGAGCCTTCGCCGCACAGGTCCTGCGCGGCGTCCGCAAGGGCATGGCCCGCATTGCCCATCAAATCCCGCACGGGGACGCCCATTTCCTCGCTGTTGAGGTCGAGGCGGCGAAATTCCTTGACGGGGAGCGTGCGCACAAGGGGCTGATGCTTTCAAATCGGATAGACGCGTCGGCACCCCTATGTTGCCAGGATTGGGGGGCGGAAACCCCCGTCAGATGGCCATGATGATGAAGAAGCTCGGCATCGATGTCCAGGACATCCGCGATGTGCAGCAAGTCATCATCAAGACTGCCGGCAAGGACTACATTTTCGACGACGCCACCGTGAGCGTCATGAAGGCGCAAGGCACCGAAACGTGGCAAGTCAGTGGCTCGCCCAAGGAAGTTGAACACGAGGTTGAATTGGTCGCCAGCGCCGAAGACATCGAGATGGTCATGGAGCAAACCGGCTGCGATGAGGCGGCTGCCAAGAAGGCCCTCAAGGACGCCAAGGGCGATCTTGCCGAAGCCATCGTTGCACTGTCCGAGTGATGGCGTCCGGCGCCGTCCTGTACGAATACCGGCCACCCCGCGCCCACCCCATCGTGTATGCCGGCCTGATCTTGTTCGGCGTGGTTTGGGTCATGGGGAGCGTCGAGAATGCCTTGCGCAGCAACGATGCCCGCATCTACATCGCGTACGGAATTCCGTTCGTTGCGACCCTCCTTTTCTACGGCCTCATGTTCCCCAGCGACACACGCATCCGCGCCGATGGAATTGCGCCGAGCCGGCCGCTGTTGCTGCGCTGGCGGCGCCCCTTCATTGCATGGGATGAGCTCGCTGCGGTCTACCCGTCTTACTACGACGTCACCGGTGCGTTTGTGTCCCCCTTCGCCAGCAGCGACGGAAAAGTCACGCAAATGGGCCTGGGCTTGGAATGGCCGGACGGGCGCCGGGAAACGGTTCAATTCACGCCCACGCGTTTCCAAATGTGGCAGCCGGCCAGCGCCGGCTA
>JBFJWV010000182.1:0-3586 GCA_041623515.1 Thermoplasmatota archaeon
ACGGCGACCCGTGTGTTTGGCTACGAGCAAGTGCGCGCCGGCGAGCTGCCTGTGAATTCCGCGTACCAAACACCCGCTCCCCCCGCGCCCATGCACGAAGACAATGTCCCTGCCTGGCTGCCCCCCACGGGACCGGCCGCTGCGGGGCTCGGCATCTTGGCGGTCTTGGGTGGTGCCTTGTACCATTTCTGGCCAGCCATCAAGGCGGGGTCCATGTGGGGTGGATTCACACGAATCGTCGCGTCGGACTTGCTCGCGCACCCGAACCGGCGTGCCATTGCGCGCGCGGTTGAAGAGAACCCGGGCATTCACTTCCAGGAGCTGCATCGACTCACGGGCGTCGCGCGTGGCACCCTCAAACACCACTTGCAGAAGTTGGAAGAGGCCGGGCTGGTCCGCTCAAGGGCCTCCAGCAACCGGCTGTGCTATTTTTCTGAGGACGTCGGACGGGAAGCCGCTGCTGCGGCGGCCGTGTTGCGCGTCCAAGGGACGCGGCGCGTCTATGAGGCGCTGCAGACCCACCCCGATGCGAACACGGCCGATTTGGCCGAGCGGGTGGGCTTGTCGCCGAGCACGGTGAGCTACCATCGCCAGAAGTTGCGCGAAGCGGGGCTGGCTGCTTAGAACAGGGTCTTTTGGCCGCCGGAGGGCCGCTCCGGGCGCCGCTCGGGTTTCTTGGGTGCCGGGGGAGCTTCTTCAAACGAGCCCAGTCCGCCGGCGGGTTTGGCGGCAGGCTCTGGGGCCCGCGAAGCGGCCAATGCATCGGCGGCCGCACGTACTTCCTTGACACGTTTGCTCGTCACTTTATCGTCCATGAGCACCGCCACAGCGCTGTCTTCCAATTGCAAGCGGTGCGTCATGTGAGCTGCGAATTCCGGGTCCGACCGGAACAGAACCTCCACCATGGGCACCTGCTCGTTGCGGGACTTCCGGCGGCTGCTGTGGACATGCCCGGCCAATGCTTGGGCGAGCGCGTCCTTGGTCTGCCGGGCGCCGCGGCTGCGGCTCATCTTGGACAACCACTGGGGGAACCCGAAGGGCACGAATTTGCTCGGGCCGCTGTGCTGCTTTTGGGCCATGACGCCGGCGGTCGCGAGGTCGCTCGCGTAGGCCCACAGGCGGTAGTTTTGGGTCCGCTGGGTGCGGCCCAAGAACCGGTCGGCGCGGCTGAGCATGTCGTAGCCAGCCACCAAATCCTCTGGATGCACGTACTCCTTGGGCAGGTTCTCATCCACCCACAGGACGATGTCGGCCGGCGTGGCATCCACGTCGCGGATTTCGCGACGAAGCTGGGCGATGTCGCGCCCCTTGAGGATGTGGCGCACGGCATCGAACATGTTGCCCGTGGTGTCCCGGTAGCCCATGTCCCCCAAGTCGTGCAGCGTGACGCGGCTGCGTCCCACGCAGAGGGATTCCAGGTCGCGGACTGCGGCACGCATGTCGCCGCCGGCTTTCTGGGCAATGGCGTCGAAGACGGGAAGGTCGACGGCGACGCCCTCTTTCTGGGCGATGGCCGCCAGGGCCTTGGGGATGCTGCGGACGTTGACCTTCGTGAATTTGATGACCTCGGCGAGGTTCGCAAATGCCGACCCGGATCCTTTCTGCAAGGCATACAAGTCGTTGACAATCAGAATGATGGGCTGCTTGGTTTGCCGGATCGTCTCAAGAATCTGGGTCTTGCCGCCGCGGTCGGACATTTCGCTGCCCGTGCCTCCGCCGTCCTTGCCGGCGCGTTCGTAGAGGTTGTCCGCTTCGTCCAGAATGATGAGCTTGCGGCCGCCATCGCCGGTCGTGGAATGGAACGCTCCGTCGGCGCCGAATGTTTGGTGCACGGCACCGGCCGTGGCCACTTTGCGGATTTTCTCTGCGTTGCGGGCATCCGAAGCATTCAGCTCGATGACCGCCCAATCCATGTCCCTGGCGAGGGCCAACGCAGCCGTGGTTTTGCCAACGCCTGGAATGCCGGCAAGAATGATGGCGCGGTTCTTGGGGGTCCCTTTGGCCCACGAATCGGCCCATTGGCGGAGCTTGCCGATGGCGGCGCCGTTGCCTACGATTTCGGACAAACTTTGGGGCCGGTAGACCTCCGTCCAATCCACGGCCGTTGCACGCAGCAATCCCTTGTAAGCGTGCCTTGGGCGATGGATGGACCATTGAGCTTATTTGCAATGAAACCAGGGTTTCGGTCATGCGCCTCATCATCGTCGCCGCATTTGCTCTCGCCACGGGCGCCTTCGCTGGTTGCATCGGCGGCGTTGGAACCATCACGGCCATGGACGGCCTTGAGGCCGCCACCGAAGCGGCCGCCGACCTGGTTTCGGTCACGCCGCAACTTGTTTCGGTCGCCTCCCTGGAGCCCATGTCGGAATACTTCGACGAGGACGACGACTTGGAAGTGCACGTTCACCTTGACTCCAAGCCCGGGGATGGGCGCTCACCGGGATGGATTTACACATTCGTCGCGGATGACGACCTCATCGTCATCGGATACGCCAGCGGGCTCGGCATTCTGTTCGAAGTTCGGGACGGCGGTGAAGTGGACGAAGGGGAAGCCGATGAACACATCATCAGCGGATGGGAAATCGACTCCGACGAGGCCGCAGCGGCCCTCAATGCCCACGAGGAATGGCCCGACATGACGCCCAGCAGCAACCTCTTCTGGGAACTGTACCAGGACGAAGAATGTCCAGTCTGGTGGGTTGAGCATTACGATGCCGAAGACGAGGACGACGCCCGCTGGATGCGTGCAACGGTCGATGCATGCACGGGTGAAGTGCTTGAATTGGGGCCTGCCGAAGAATTGGTTCTGGTCTGTGGCCACAGTTGGACCACGGGCACCAGCATGGTCGCGCCCGTCGTGTTCACGCCCGTGTACTCCATCGATGTTGACGATGGAAGTTACGTGCATTACGTGGTTGACGTTGGCACCGGTGCCGGCGATGTGAACTACCGCATCATGGGCCCCGGCGGCGTGGTCGCCGAAGGCACCAACGACGTGGACGAAACGCTTGACGAAGTCATGGGCGGCCAATACACGCTCGAAATCAGCAGCACCGTTGGGGCGCGCCAGGTGTTTGCCCTTCTCGAAGGCGGGACTTGCTCCTAAAGCAGGTGCAGAACGTCTGACTCCAACCGGGGATCTTCGTCAACAAACTGCTGCCGGCAAATCTGCAATGACTTGCGTTGGCCAGGCCACACGTAGGCAGCCATGGCGTCCTGCGGGCTGACCCAGCGGAACTCGGTGTGCTCCTCGCACAGCAAGACGTCTGCGTCGGCCTCCACTTCTGCGCAGAATACGGGAGAAAGCAGAATTTGGTCCACTTCGGCGAGATAGAATCGGTTCACGTAGCTCGCCTGCCAGAAGCCTTTGGCTTGCAGTCCGGTTTCCTCGCGAAATTCGCGGTACGCCGCCTCGTACGCTTTCTCGCCGTCGTCAATGTGCCCCTGCACCATCGCCCACGCGTTCGGAACACGGACGTGCGGTGCCCGCTTGAGCAACAGCCATTGTTCTCCGCCGGGGGTGCGTCGGAAGACGTGCACATCCACAAAGCGGGTGACGATTTCCGGCACGGTCAATCCGCGGGAG
>JBFJWV010000183.1:0-3585 GCA_041623515.1 Thermoplasmatota archaeon
GAGCAACATGCACGCGCCTACGCGGAAGTCCTCAATCCGTTGGGGGGCGCCGTCCAGGAGCGCGACGTTTTGCTGCGCGAAGGCGCCCGCAGTGAAACCATCATCCAGGATTTGTTGGCGGATGCTGGAGTGACCATCACCGCGGACAATGCCAAGCAACTGGCGGACGAAAAACAGGCCGCCTTCCTCAAGCGCGGCGTGCCCCGGTTGTACGATGCCGCACGGCCCATGCTGGAAGCCGTCTGGGCAACGGGAACCCCCACCGCGATTGTCACGGGGACGCGGCGCACCAACTTGGACGCCATCATCCCCGATTTGGTGGGTCGGTTCGATGCCATTGTCACCCAGGAATCCTACAGCCAGGACAAGCCACACCCCGAGCCATACCTCACCGCAGCACAGCATCTGGACATTCCACCGGCCCAATGCATCGGCGTCGAAAACGCCATTCGCGGGGTGCAAAGCGCCAAAGCTGCAGGCTACGGTCGCGTCATTGCCGTGTGCACTACGCTTGCTGCGTCGGATTTGCTCCCGACGGAACCCGACGTCCTGGCCGCGGACCATGAAGGAGTCACCCAAGCCATCCTGGAGGCTCTCGCATGACACGACGCCCCGTCGTCGGAATCATGGGCGGGCATGCCCACAACGATGAAGCCGAACGGTTGGCTCGGGAAATTGGCGAAGCTGTGGCGCGGGAAGGATGGATGGTCCTCACGGGAGGGCGCAACCAAGGCGTCATGGCCGCAGCCGCGACCGGGTGCAAGGCCGGGGGCGGATTCAGCATCGGCATTCACCCCGACGAGGCCAACAGCCCGGATGTGGCTCCCGACCTGGATCTGGTGGTGTTCACCGGAATGGGCTACGCCCGCAATGCAATCAACATCCTGTCCAGCAACGCGATTGTCGTGTTGCCCGGAAGTTTCGGAACCCTCAGCGAGGCCGCGTACGCGCAGACGTTCAAGGTGCCCACCATCTTCCTCGGCTTCGATGACAAGAAGCTGTTCGATGACAAGATCACCCGTGCCGCCACGGTCGACGAGGCCATGAAGGCCCTGCGCTCCATCCTCTGAACTTATCAGAAACGGTCGGGTCCGCCCTTTGTGCCCAAGCGCACCGCACTGCACGAGACGCACGCCGAAGCCGGCGCCACCTTCACAGAGTTTGCCGGCTACGACATGCCGGTCCATTACGGCTCCATCAAGGAAGAGCACCAAGCGGTTCGCACGGCGGCCGGTATCTTCGATGTGAGCCACATGTCCAACTTGTGGATTTCCGGTCCCGGTGCAGCTGCCACCATTTCGGCCGTGTGTCCCTTTGACGCCAGCAGCTTGCCGGACGGGAAGGGAAAGTACACCGTATTGCTGCGCGCGGACGGTACGATTCTGGACGACACGTTTGTCTTCCGTGTTGGGGACAAGTTTCACATGATTCCCAATGCCGGCATGAACGAAGCAGCAGCGGAGCATCTGCGAGCCCATGCTGCCGGCGAAGTTTCCGTCGACGATTTCTCGGACAGCACCGCCATCCTTGCAGTGCAAGGCCCGCAAGCGCGCGACATCGTGGCCCAATGCGTCGAAGGGGACATGCCGAAGTTTCACCGCATTGTCCACGCCCACATCGCAGGCGCCCACGTGGGCATCAGCGGCACCGGATACACGGGCGAGAAGGGCGTCGAAATCTACGCGCCATCGGAAGCCGCCGTGGCGATTTGGAATGCGTTGATGCAAGCGGGGGAATCGGCCGGATTGCGGCCCATTGGATTGGGGGCGCGCGACACATTGCGGCTCGAGAAGGGATACTGCCTGGCAGGCAACGAATTTGCCGGTGGACGCACTCCGTTGGAAGCGGGCTTGGACTGGATCATTGATTGGGACCATGACTTCGTTGGCAAGGAGGCACTGCTGGCGCAGCAAAACACGGACCATGATCGCTTGGTGGGGCTGGTGCAAGAGAAGGGGGTTCCGCGCCACGGTTACGCCGTGATGTCTGGAGAGACCCGCATCGGCGAAGTCACCAGCGGCACCCAATCACCCACCTCCGGTAAGGGCATCGCCTTGGCCTATTGCCGGGGCGCCCAGACGGGCGACCAGGTGCAAGTGCAAGTGCGCAACCGCAGCATGCCTGCCACGGTGGCTCCGCCACCATTTGTTTAAAAAGCGCCTCCTGAAAATCCGAAACGAATCACACCGGCAAAGCCTTGAAGAACGGGGCGAAGTGGGACGCCGGTCGCATGTACGTCATCGTAGGCGGCGCCGGCGAGGTGGGGTACCATGTCGCACGCGCTCTGCGGGAAGAAGGCCACGACGTGGCCGTGGTCGAAACCGACCAAAACCGGCTGGCACGCCTGCAAGACTTGGACGTCTTGACCATCGAAGGCAACGTTGGCAGCAAGACACTCCTTGAGGAAGAAGCGGACATCCGCCGCGCCGACTTGCTGATTGCATGCACGGGCCAAGACGAGGTGAACATGGTGGCGTGTGCCCTGGCCCGCACCCATGGATGCCGCACCATTGCCCGCATCAACCAGACGGAGTACCTCAACACACCGTACACGCGCGAATACGAAGCCATGGGCATCGACGTGGCGGTCTCGCCAGAGATGGTCGCCGCCATTCGCATCCGGCGCCTGCTCAACCAGCCCGGCCTGACCAGCACGGATGTCTTCCTCAACGGGAAGGTCACCGTCGCCGAGGGCCGCGTCACGGCCGATGCATTCGTTTTGGGCAAGAAAGTAGGCGACGTGGAGCCGCCGGAGGGATTCACGCTCTTCGCCATTTACCGCGGCGACGACGTGATCATCCCCGACGGACGAACGCAATTCCACGTCAACGACCGCCTCTTGATGGCCTTGACGTCGCCCGACGTCTTGGAAGAAGTGGAGCCCTACATTGGCAAGGCCAAGGCGGTCGAAACGCCGGGCCGCGAAATCAAGCGCGTCATGATTGCAGGAGCAACCCGCGTTGGAATTCACCTTGCGCGCCTGCTTGAGCAATCGAAACGCGATGTGGTGTTGGTGGAGTCGGACGCGCTGCGCGCACGCTTCGCTGGCGAACAACTGGAGCGAACGTTGGTGGTTCACGGTATCGCCACGGACCGTGACTTGCTGATTCAAGAGAACGTGGACACGTTCGACGCATTCATCGCGGCCACCGGCAGCGAGGAGCACAATGTGTTGGCCGCCCTGATGGCCAAGCAATTCGGCGTCCACACCACGGTGGCCGTCATTGACCAGCCGGAACTGAAGGGCTTCCTGGAAGGACTGGACATCGACTTGGCGGTGGCACCCCGCCTATCGACGGTGGGTGCGATTCTCAAACACGTGCACACGTCCACGGAGGACTTGGAACTCCAACACCTGGGAGAAGAGCGGGTGATCACATTCAAGGTCACGGACCACTCCAGCGTGGCCGGGAAGAAACTCAAGCGGATTCACTGGCCGAGCCACTCCATTGTTGCCGCGGTGGTCCGGGGCGAAGACGTGATTCTTCCGCGCGGCAATGACACCATTGAGGCGGGCGACCTGGTCCTCACCTACTGCCTATCGCAGTCGGTGACGCAGCTCGAGCGGTTGTTCAAATGAGTCGC
>JBFJWV010000184.1:0-3585 GCA_041623515.1 Thermoplasmatota archaeon
CCGCCTCCAAGTCCCGGTCACCCAAAATGAGCAGGTAGTGCGCGTCCGCGGCGTCCGCCGCCTTGGCAATCTGGTTCGGCTTGCGGCCAAGCAAATCCATGTCCACCGTGACGTCTTTGCCACGGAGGCTGGTGGCCGTGCGGATGACCGTTGCCAGGGCCTGTTCACCCAGCGCACCCACGTAAACGTCCGGCCCATCCAGGCCGGCCAAATCCTTGCCTTCCGCCTGCAACGCGACCAGGGTGCGGTCGAAGCCAAGCCCGAAACCCATGGTCGGCAGGGGCTGCGCATCGAAGATGCCGCTCAGGTCGTAGCCGCCGCCTCCGAGGAGTTGGCTCTGGGCCCCCAAGGCATCGCAATGGACTTCGAAGACCACTCCCGTGTAGTAGTCCAGCCCCCGGGCGATGCCGAGGTTCAACTGAGCGTTGACACCAAAGGACTCCAGGTGAGTGAAGACCGCGTCCAATTCATCGAGGGCAGGATGGTCGCCGACACGCCCCCGCGCCTCCTCCAGGTTACGGGCATCCATGGCGGCCATCAATGTCACCAAGTCCGCCTCCTTGGCCTGGGCGTGGCGGCAAACATCTGCCAGTGCGGCATCGTCGCGCTTGTCAATGGCGCGCATGGCTTGCCCGCGGGCTTCGTCATCGAGACCCAAAGCATCCACCAGCTCGCCAAGCAACCGAACGTGCCCGATGGACAACGTGCGGGTCTGCAAATCGGCAGCAGCCAGCAGGCCGTCTCCCAGAGCAATCAACTCGGCATAAGCAAGGGGCGTCCCCGCACCCACCTGCTCGCAGCCAAACTGCCAAAACTCGCGGTAACGACCACTTTGCGGGCGATCATACCGGAAGCAGTTGCCGAAATAGAACCACTTCAGGGGCTTGGGGTCGAATGCATGATCTTGGAAGACCATCCGCATGACGGGCGCCGTCAATTCGGGCCGGAGCGTCATGGCGCGGCCCCCCTTGTCCTCGAAGTCGTACAATTCGGCCTTGATGCCTTCGCCAGATTTGGCCGTGAACAATTCCAACTCCTCAAAAGTGGGGGTTTGCACTTCCTTGTAGCCGTGGCCAGCGAAGACGCTGCGCAGCGTCGTGGCCAGGCGGTGGCGTGCGGCGGCCTCCGCGGGGGCAAAGTCGCGGGTTCCACGGGGTCGCTGGGGCATCAGGGGTGCCCAGTCGGGCCATGTTCTTAGGTCGTGTGCCTTTTATTGAGCCTTGAGGGTCGCATCCCCATGCGTAGGCCGGCCTATGCCGCCATCTTGACCATTCTCCTGCTCGGCGCCTCCCTTGCCATCCCCCATGCGGCGGCTGGTTCCGAGTCGGATCCGGAAATCACCGACCCCCAAGGCGACGACTTCGCGGGCTCCCAGCTCGGCAGCGGCGCCAGCGACATTTTGGCTGCCTGGTTGAGCACGGAAACGGCGGACGCGTTCCGCTTCACCATCAAGACCCAAGGCAACATTGCCGACGGCACGGCGGGCTCGTTCGACTACGATTACACGTTCTCCGCCACCTACGACGGGACCACGGTCACCGTTGCCATGGATGCGGACGGCACCGGCGATGCACAGAACATCTCGGTGGCTGGAACGACCATCAGCTTCGACATCCCCAAGGCCTCCTTCGGGACACCCATCCCCGGCACCAACCTGACGGGGCTTGTGGCCACCGCAACGGGCGTCGCCATCTCGGGCCCGGCCCAGTTTGCTTCCGACCGCGCCCCCGACAGCGGCGAAGGCCGCCCCTACCTCATTGGCAGCCAAGCCGAACCGGGCGTGGACTTTGACGGGGACGGCGTCGACGATGCCGTTGAAATCAACGAAGACGGAACTGACCCGGCGGATGCAGACACCGACGGCGATGCGGCGTCCGACGGCGTCGAAAAGGCCGGCGGCAGCGACCCATTCAACCGCGACACGGACGGCGACGGACTCATTGATGGCGACGAATACCTGCTCGGCACGGACCCCCTTGACCCCGACACCGACAACGACGGCCTGACGGACGGCGATGAAGTGGCGCGGGGCACGGACCCCCTCAACCCGGACACCGATGGTGACGGCGTGCGCGACGGTGACGAAGTGGACGCGGGCCTCGACCCGTTGAACCCCGACACGGACGGCGACGGAATCGATGACGGAACCGAATTGGAATTCGGCTTGGATCCCCTCGATCCGTCCGATGCGGACGCGGACCCGGACAATGACGAAGTTTCCACCAAGGACGAAATCACCCAGGGCACGGACCCCTTCAAGGCGGACCACCCCAACCTGTTCTTCGGCATTGACCTGGGTTTTGATCTGCCGGGCGACTTCCCGGACTGGGTTTGGGCGGTCATCGCACTCTTGGTCATTCTGATTCTCATTTTGCTGATTTGGCTCATTGTGGCGCTCGCGCGCCGCAAGAAGGACGATGACGAAGAAGAGGAAGAGGAAGCCGAGGAGCCCGAGCCGGAATTCATGAGCCGCGAGTGGCTAGAAGACGGCCTGACCGAGTCCCAAAAGCTGAGGGCCCGGCGCCTGTACGTGGAGCGCGAGCGCAAGTACCGCGCCTACGCCTACCCAGGCCACAACCCCGAATTGGATGCTGACCTGGAGGACCCCGACAAGCTCTTGGCCAAGGAGCAACGGCTCGCTGAGAAGGAAGCCAAGAAGGCAGAAATCGAAGCCGCCAAGCAAGCCAAGCGGGACGCCAAGCAAGCCAAGAAGGATGCCAAGCGCCACGCCAAGCAAGACCGGCAAGCCGCCAAATTGGAAGCCGCCCGCCAGAAGCAACTGGAAAAGCTGGAAGCCAAGGAAGCCAAGCAACAAGCCAAGCTGGACGCCCGGCAAGAGCGCATGGCGGCCAAGGCGCGCAAGGGCGCACCCACCTTCGAAGAGTGAAGTGAAGGCCGTTAGAGGGCCTTGGTGTCCGCCGTGACCTTGTCGATGATGGCATCGACGGGGCCAACGTAGTTGGCCGGATCGCAGGCCGCACGCACGCCTTCGTCACCCAGTGCATCCATGATGGTTGCATCGGCCAGCAAAGCATCCCGGTAGTGGATGCCATCGCGGATGGCCACCATGGCCGCTTCGCGGGCGACTTCGTGAGCGTCCTGGCGACCCATGCCCTTCTCCGTCAGGGCAATCATGACCGCCTCAGCCATCATGAGGCCCTGCGCCCGCTCCATGTTGCGTTCCATGTTGTCCGGGAACACCCGGAGGTTCTCGAACACTTCCGCTTGCTTGTGCAGGATGTGGTCCAGGACGATGAACATGGTCGGATGAATGAAGCGCTCCGGCGCGGAATTGGCCAAGTCGCGCTCATTCCATTGCACCGCGTTCTCATGGATGGCGGGCATGTGGGTGCGCACGTAGCGGGCCAGACCGGAGACCTGTTCGCTCGTGATGGGGTTTTGCTTGTGCGGCATCGTCGAGCTGCCGACTTGCTTCTTGACATCGAAGCCTTCGGCGACTTCCGCGATTTCCGTGCGCTGCAGCGTGCGCACTTCCGTCGCCATCTTTTCCAGACTGGTGGCGATGTTGCTCAGGTTGCCAAACAATTCCAGGTAGCGGTCGCGCTGCACGATTTGGGTGCTGGC